>DATFWK010000211.1:0-17936 GCA_035259345.1 Miltoncostaeaceae bacterium
GGTCGAGCCGATGGAGCCGGCCGCCGGGCCGATGGAGCCGGCCGCGAGCGAGGCCTGAGGGCGGGGCGCTATACCGCGGTGCGCGTCCGGCCGAACGCCTCGAACCAGGCCGAGAGCTCCTCGAACACCTGCTCCATGCCCTCCGCCGCGTAGAGCACGGGCTGGTAGCGGGTGATGTCGTACCCCATCGCGCCCATCGCCTCGATGTCGAAGGGCCGGATCTCCGCCTCGCGGAAGGACTCGATCTCGCCGTACGAGGAGAGCAGGCCGGCGCCGTAGCAGCGAAGCTCTCCGTCCTCGCGCACGACGCCGAACTCCAGGGTGAACCAGAAGACGCGGCTGAAGCGGTCGAGGTCGTCGTCCGAGGCCGCGCGCAGCGACGCCTGCCCGGCGAGCTCGTACAGGTCCGCGAGCCGCGGGCTCGCGAGCATCGTGCAGTGACCGATGACCTCGTGGATGATGTCCGGCTCCGGCGTGTAGAACGGCACGGACGTGTGGCGGATGTACTGGGTGGAGAGGAACGCCCGGTCCGCCAGCGCCCCGTAGAAGCGGCGGGTGGGCACGAGGCCGGGCACCGGCTCGACGTGGAAGCCGGTCAGCTCGCCGAGCCGGCCGGAGACCTCGTCGAGCTGCGGCACGCGATCGCTCCGCAGCCGCAGGGCGGCCGCTCCCTCGCGCACAGCGCGGCACGCGAGCCGCTCGTGCTTGCGCGCGAGCTCCGTCGTCACGATGCGCCAGACCTCGTCCTCCTCCGGCGTGTACACGACGTGGGGGATCGGCTCGCCGGACTGGTAGCCCTCGCCGACGGCCGCGATGGCGGCGCGCCGGGCGCGGTAGTCCTGGTCGGAGAAGCCGGGGTGGTCGCTGGGCAGCTCGAACTGGCTCATCGCGCCTTCCTCTCGTCTGATCGGCAGGATTGCTCCGAAGGCGGCAGATCGCACGCCGTTCCGCGTGACAGCCGGACGTTCGGGTTGACCATGACGGGCCCGGTGGTCAAAGTGTCCAGCACCCGCTGCAGCCACCCGGATGACCCTGGACCCAGTCGACCACTCCATCCTCGCCGAGCTCCAGCGCGACGGCCGCGTCTCGATCAGCGAGCTCGCGGCGCGCGTGCACATCTCGCGCGCCACGGCCTATGCACGGCTCGCCCGCATGCGCGACGACGGCGTGATCCGGTCGGTGCGGGCGGAGATCGACCCCGAGAAGATCGGTCTCGGGCTCGGCGCGATCATCCTCGGCGACGTCGAGCAGGCGAGCTGGCGCGAGGTGCGCGAGCGGCTGCTCGCGCTCCCGGGGGTCGAGTACCTCGCGCTCACGAGCGGCGGCCACGACTTCGTGCTGTTCGTCCGCGCGCCGGACCTGGCGGCGCTGCGGGACCTGGTGCTGCTCGAGCTGCACGACATGCCCGAGGTCCGCACCACCCAGACCATGGTCGTGCTCGACGAGGTGCGCCGGCCGGTCGGCGACCTCGCGCGGCGGGCAACGGCCCGGTGAGCGGCCGGTACGCCTGGGTGCCCACGCCCGAGGTCGTCGAGCGCGCCAACACCACCCGCTTCGCCCGCGCCCACGGGCTTGACGGCCACGGCGGGATCCTCGCCCGCTCGCTCGAGGACCCGGAGTGGTTCTGGGACGCCGTCGTGCAATGGCTGGACCTCGGCTTCCGGACGCCGTACGAGCGCGTGCTCGACGAGCGCGACGGGCCCGAGTGGGCGCGCTGGTTCGTCGGCGGCACGCTCAACATGGGCTGGAGCTGCGTCGGCCGGCACGCGGGGGAGCATCCGGAGCGCCCGGCGCTCGTGGCGGAGCACGAGGACGGCGCGGTCGCGACGCTCACCTACGCCGAGCTTGCCGAGCGGGTCGCGCGCGTCGCCGGCGGCCTCGCTGCCGCCGGCGTCGAGCCGGGCGAGCGCGTGGCACTGGTGATGCCGATGACCGCCGAGGCCGTGATCGCCTTCCACGCCATCGAATGGCTGGGCGCGATCGCGGTGCCGGTCTTCTCCGGCTTCTCCTCCGCCGCGATCGGCTCGCGCCTCGCCGACGCCGGGGTCGCCGCGGTGGTGACCGCCGACGCCGGCCTCAGGCGCGGGCGGGCCGTGCCGATCGCCGCCGCCGTCGACGAGGCGCTGGCCGCGGCGCCGTCCGTCCGCCGCGTGGTCCTGCAGGACCGTGGCCTCGCCCCCGCGCCGGCGCGCGACGGCCTGCACGTCCGGTGGGAGGACGTCGCCGCAGCGGCGCCCGTCGAGCCGGAGTGGGTGCCGTCCGAGCACCCGGCGCTGATCGCCTATACGTCGGGCACGACCGGACGGCCCAAGGGCGCAGTCCACGTCCACGGCGGCTTCCTGGCCAAGATCGCACAGGAGGCGCACTTCCAAGCCGACGTCCACCCCGGCGACCGCGTCTCCTGGATCACGGACATGGGCTGGATCATGGGCCCCTGGACGACCGTGGGGACCCACGCCAACGGCGGCACGCTCGTCGTGCTCGAGGGGGCGCCGGACCACCCCACCCCCCGCCGGGCGTTCGACTTCGCCGCCCGCCACCGCCTGGACTTCCTCGGCGTCTCGCCCACCCTCGTGCGGGTGCTCCGAAGCCGCGCGCCCGCGACCCTCGGCGCGGACCTCTCGGCCCTGCGGGCGTTCGGCTCGACCGGGGAGCCCTGGAACCGCGAGCCGTACCTCTGGCTCTTCGAGCAGGTCGGCGACCGGCGGGCGCCGATCGTGAACATCTCCGGCGGCACCGAGGTCGGCGCGTGCTTCCTCTCGACCGACGTGACCCTGCCGATGAAGCCCTGCTCGCTCGGCGGCCCGGCGCTCGGCATGGCCGTGGACGTCTGGGGGCCGGACGGGCGCCCGATCCGCGAGGGCGTCGGCGAGCTCGTGTGCACGCGGCCGTGGCCGGGCATGACCCGCGGCGTCTGGGGCGACCCCGAGCGATACCTCGCCGCGTACTGGTCGCGGTGGCCGGGCGTCTGGGTGCACGGCGACTGGGCCAGCGTGGACGGGGACGGCGAGTGGTTCCTGCACGGGCGGTCGGACGACACGCTCAACGTGGCCGGCAAGCGCGTCGGCCCGGCCGAGTACGAGTCGGCGCTCGTCGGGCACCCGGCCGTCGTCGAGGCCTGCGCGGTCGGCATCCCGGACGCGACGAAGGGCGAGAGCGTCTGGTGCTTCGTCGTGCTGGCCGGCGGCGCCGAGCCGGACGACGGCCTACGCGCCGAGCTGGCCGCGACCGTCGAGCGGGCCCTCGGCCCGGCGTTCCGGCCGGCAGCGGTCCGCTTCGCCTCCACCCTCCCGAGGACGCGCTCGGCCAAGATCGTGCGGCGGGCCGTCCGGGCCGCGGCCCTCGGCGAGGACGCCGGCGACCTGTCCACCCTCGAGGACCCCGCCGCGATGGACGCGGTGCGGTCGGCCGTCTGACGCCGGTGCGGCTGGTCACGTTCCGGGAGCCGGACGGCGCTGTGCGCGTCGGGGCGCTCGCCGGCGACGAGGTACGCGAGCTTGCCGCGCCCAGCATGGTCGCCTGGCTGGCCGGCGAGGGAAGGAGCGAGACCGGCCGGGCCGTCCCGCTGGCGGCGGTCGCGCTCCTCGCCCCGGTCCCGGAGCCGCCGTCGATCCGCGACTTCTACGCCTTCGAGGGCCACGTCGCGGCCGGGTGGCGCCGGCGCGGCGCCCCGATCCCGGAGTACTGGTACCGGGCGCCCGCCTTCTACTTCTCGAACCCCGCCGCCGTCCACGGCCCGGGCGAGGCGGTGCGCCGCCCGGACTGGACGTCGATGCTCGACTTCGAGCTCGAGATCGCCGCGGTGATCGACGGCGACGGCGCGATCGCCGGCTTCACGCTGATGAACGACTGGAGCGCCCGCGACGTCCAGCGCGACGAGGTCACCGTGCTGCTCGGGCCCCACAAGTCGAAGGACTTCGCGACGAGCCTCGGCCCCTGGCTCGTGACGGTGGACGAGCTTCCCTTCGACGGGCGCACACTGGACCTGCGCGCCTGGGTGCGGGTCAACGGCGAGGAGGTCGGGTGGAGCCTCTCCGGCTGCATGCACTTCAGCTGGGCCGAGCTGGTGCTCTCCGCCGCGCGCGACACCCGCCTGCGCGCGGGTGACGTGCTCGGCTCCGGGACGCTCGAGCAGGGTTGCCTGCTCGAGCTCGGGCCGCTCGGCGACGGGGAGTGGATCCGGCCGGGCGACGTCGTCGAGATCGGCGCCGAGGGGCTCGGCTCGCTGGTGACGCCGGTCGTCTAGCGGTCGGAGGGATCGGGGGTCGAGGCGCGGCGGCGCCTGGGCGCCGTGCGGTCGGCCATCGGGCGCTCGAAGAGCGTCGAGAGGACGATCTGCGTCTCGGTGGCGCGCACGCCCGGGGCGCGCCGGATCCGCTCGAGGGTCTGCTCGAGGTGCGTGGTCCCGGCCGCGTCGACGTGCAGGATCGCGCTCGCCTGGCCGGCGATCGTGTAGGCCGCGCTCACCTCGGGGTGGGGCGCGACCGCGGCGCGCACCTCGGCGGCGGACATCCGACCCTCGCACATGAGCGCCACGATGCCCCGGGTCGGCCACCCCAGCGAGTCGGCGTCCACGACGGCGGCGTACCCGCGGATGATCCCCTCGGCCTCGAGGCGATCGACGCGCCGCTTGACCGCCGGGGCCGAGAGCGAGACCCGCTCGCCTATGTCCTTGAAGCTCCGGCGCGCGTTCTCACGGAGCAACGCAACGATCTGGCGGTCGATGTCGTCGATCAACGGTTGTACGATGCCCTGTGAGCAACGAACTGGGCTTGATGGGCCCTCTGGACCGTCGATGATAGTGGTCGCAGAGGTGCGGGACCAAGCCGAAGGAGATCGCAATGGCCGAGCGCCAGTCCGCCACGACCGCGCCGGAGCGCCGGGCCCCCGACGACGGGATGCCCCTGCTCGGCGTCGACCACGTCGAGATGTACGTCGGCAACGCGGCACAGGCCGCCTATTACTTCCAGCACGCCTTCGGCTTCCGGCCGGTGGCGTACGCCGGGCTCGAGACCGGCTCGCGCGAGCGCGTCTCGCACGTGCTCCGCCACGGGGACGTCTGCCTCGTGATCACCGGGGCGCTCCGGCCGGAGGGCGACGTGGCCCGCCGGGTCGCCCTGCGCGGGGACGGCGCCCGCGTCATCGCGCTCGCCGTGCCGAACGCGGAGCGCGCGTACCGGACCGCCGTGGCTCGTGGCGCCCGCGCCATCGAAGAGCCGCACGAGGCGGCCGACGAGCACGGCGCCGTGCGCCTGGCCAGCATCGCCACCTACGGCGACGTCATCCACACGTTCGTCGAGCGCGGCGACTACGCCGGCCCGCACCTCCCGGGCTTCCGGGCCGTCGACGGTGGCGAGGACCTCGGCCTCTTCCAGGGCATCGACCACATCGTCGGCAACGTCGAGCTCGGCGCCATGGACGAGTGGGTCGGGTTCTACGAGCGGGTGATGGGCTTCACCGAGATGCGCCACTTCTCGGACGACGACATCTCGACCGAGTACTCGGCGCTTATGAGCAAGGTGGTCGCGGACGGCACCGGCCGCATCAAGTTCCCGATCAACGAGCCGGCCGAGGCGAAGCGTCGCTCGCAGATCGAGGAGTACCTCGAGTACCACGCGGGGCCGGGCGTGCAGCACCTCGCGCTCGAGACCACCGACATCGTCGGCACGGTCCGCGCGCTGCGCGAGCGTGGCGTGCGCTTCCTGGTCACGCCCGAGACCTACTACGACGACCTGCCGGACCGCGTCGCCGCCGTGAACGACATGGCCGACGACCTGCGGGAGCTCGGCATCCTGGCCGACCGCGACGACGAGGGCTATCTCCTGCAGATCTTCACGAAGCCCCTCGGCGACCGCCCGACGCTGTTCTTCGAGATCATCGAGCGCCACGGGGCGCGCGGCTTCGGGGACGGCAACTTCAAGGCACTCTTCGAGGCGATCGAGCGGGACCAGGAGCTGCGCGGCAACCTGTAGGCACGTAGGCAGGGAGCGGAGAGGAGGCACCATGCGCTACCACCGGCTGGGCGAGGTCCCCGCCAAGCGCCACGTCCAGTTCCGCCGCGACGGGCGCCTGCTCGTCGAGGAGGTCATGGGCTACGAGGGCTTCAGCGGCAACGAGTCGATCCTCTACCACCTCGTCTCCCCCTGCCGCGTCGCGGAGGTGCTCGACTTCACCCCGATCCAGCGGGCGGAGTGGGTGCCCGACGCCCACGTCCACCGCCTCACGCAGACCGGGCCGCTCGGCCCGGAGGGCGACCCGGTGCACGGCCGGCGCCTGCTGATGTGGAACGGCGAGGTCGAGATCTCGGTCTGCAAGCCGGCGCAGGGCTCCGACGTCTTCTACCGCGACGGCGAGGGCGACGAGGTCCTCTTCGTCAAGGAGGGCTCCGGCGTCCTCGAGACGGTCTTCGGGACGCTGCCCTTCCGCCGCCACGACTACGTCGTGATCCCCCGCGGGACGACGCACCGCTTCCGGCTGGACGACGGGCCGCAGACGTGGCTGTGCTTCCAGACCCCCGGCGAGATCGAGACCCCGAACCGCTACCGCAACCGCTACGGGCAGCTGAACGAGGGCGCGCCGTTCTCGCAGCGCGACTTCCACGCGCCCGAGGAGCTCGTGACCCACGACGGGCCCGGCGAGCACGTGCTCGAGGTGCGCGTCCGCGACGGCTACCAGCGCTTCCTGCTCGACTACCACCCGCTCGACGTCGTCGGCTGGGACGGCTACGTCTACCCGTACACGTTCAACATCCACGACTTCGAGCCGATCACGGGGCGCGTGCACCAGCCCCCGCCGGTGCACCAGACCTTCCAGGGCCCCGGCTTCGTCATCTGCTCGTTCTGCCCCCGCGAGCTGGACTACGACCCCATGGCCGTGCCGCTGCCATACCATCACTCGAACCTGCAGTCCGAGGAGATGATCTACTACGTCGCCGGTGAGTTCGGATCGCGAAAGGGGGTCGAGCTGGAGTCCATCACGCTCCATCCGTCGGGACTGCCGCACGGGCCGCAGCCGGGGCTCGTCGAGCGCTCCCTCGGCGCCCGCCGCACCGAGGAGCTCGCGGTGATGTGCGACACGTTCCGTCCGCTGCGGCTCTCGTCGCTGGCGCGGGACCTGGACGACCCGGCCTACGCGCTCTCGTGGCGCGAGGGCGCGCCCGCGAGCGAAACTGTCGTCACCGGCTGAGCTCCCGGTCGCGCCGTTCGCCTGGCGCGACGGCGAGCGCGTGGTGCGCTTCGGACGTGGCGCCGCCGCCGAGGCGACCGAGCTCGTCGGCGGCCCCTTCACCCTCCTGACCACCGAGCGCGCGGCCGCGACGCTGCCCGACCTCGCCCAGGCCGCGGACGGGGTCTTCGCGATCGGGCCCGGCATGGTGAACGAGCTCGCCGGGGAGCTGCGGCCCCACCTGCGCGCGGCCGCCACCCTCGTCGCCCTCGGCGGCGGGCGCGTTATCGACACGGCCAAGTCGCTCGCGGCCGCGGACCCGCCGCGCCGGGTCGTCGCGATCCCCACGACGCTCTCGGGCGCCGAGATGACCGCCATCCACCGCCAGGCCCCGGGCGTTCCGGCCGACAGCCCACGTGTGCGGCCGGCCGTCGTGATCAACGACCCGGGCATCTCCGCATCGCAGCCGGAGCTCGAGATGACCGCGAGCGCCCTGAACGCCCTCGGGCACGCGGTCGAGGCGCCGCTCACACCGCGCGCCGCGCCGGTGCCGACGCTCGCGGCGCTGGAGGCGGCGCAGCTCATCGTCCGGAGCCTGGCGGTGAAGGGCTCGCCGAGCCGGGACGGCCTGGCGCTCGCTGCCCTGCTCGGCGGGTACGCCATCGACGCCGCCGGCTACGGCCTCCACCACGTGATGTCCCAGACGCTGGTCCGCCACGCCGGCGTCGGCCACGGCCAGGCGAACGCCGCGATGCTCCAGCACACGATCCGCGCGCTCGCACGGCGGTTCCCGGAGGGAATCGCGCGGCTGGGCTACGCCATCGACGACGACCCCGCGGCGGTGGCAGCCCGCCTCGCCGTCCGCGCCGGCGCCGCGCGCCTCCGCGACCTCGGCGTTCCGTTCGAGTCGATCCCGGAGCTGGCCGCGCACGCAGCGCAGCGCCCGGACCTCTCCCTCACCCCGCCGGCCGCGGACGCCGCCGAGCTGCGCGAGATCTACGAGGTCGCCTGGTAGTCGACGGCCTGTAATCGGTTTGGTGGTGCCGGCTCACGGCTCAGCCCTCCCAGTGTTGGGAAGTCACGCCTGACCAACGTCGTATCGCTGCGAATGCTCACGCATCGCTTCGAGTACCTCTGGCCAGGTGCCGAGAGCCTCGACAGTGGGCCAGCGCGGGTCGATCTCTGGCCCCTCGCGTATCCACGTGAGGTGGACCAGCGCCCACTCGTCGTGATCGAGCGCGAAGACGGCGCGATCGCATCCGTCGCACTTGGCGAAGCATTCGGCCTCGCGGGCAGCGAGCCTGTGGCCTTCGCCGCACTCCTTCCGTAGTTCCGCCACGAACCCGTCGCGGACGTCTGGCTTCGCATCCAAGCTCCGCCAGTTCGTCGGGAGCGAAGACGGCATCACAGCATCGTAGACGCGCCCGGCTACGCGCCTCCCGACCCGATCGAGGAGGATGAGGTCTGGGCCGGATTCGTCGACGGCGTGACGGCCGTCGTCGAGGAGCGGTACGAGGGCCTCTAGCGACGTCGCTGTCGTTCCCCCGGGCGCCAGCGGCCCGGGCAGCCCGCCGGCGGCCCGGCTCAGGCCACGGGGACCGGCGCGTCGCTGACCGGCGTGATCTCGGCCGTGGTGAGGCGCGCGCCAGGCCTGAGGAACTCGTGCAGCTTGGTGATGTCGTCGGTCTCGACGACGAGGAAGACCGTGTGGGCCGGGAACGCGAGCCAGTACCCGTGGATCTTCACGTCCTTGGACTCGTGGTCGAACAGCGAACGAGAGCCGCCCTTGCCGTACGGGCAGTTCTCCGGGGTGTGCGTCTGCTTGATGTGAAACAGCATGGTGAGCATGTCTCCCGTTGGTATGGTCGTCGACCCGTCGGGCGCCTGGCTCAGCGCGGGCGGTGGAGGCCGTGGCGGCGGCCGGTCCGCCGCACCTCCACGCCGAGCTCGTCGGCGAGCTCCGCCTCCGTCGTCTCGAGCAGCCACTCGATCCGCTCGTCGCTGCGGTCCTGCATGTGTGCGCCGAGCGCCTCCTCGCTGAGCACGGCCGTGGCGGCGGTCCGCAGCACCTCCCCGAGCCGCTCGCCGCGCGCGTCGGCCACGGCGTCGAGCGCCTCCCAGACGAGCCGGTCCTGGGTCTCGAACGAGATCAGGTGGAGCAGCCGGTAGAGCCCCGCGCGGGGGGTCCCCTCGGTGGCGTCGATCACGCCCTCCGTCATCCGGTTCGCGACGGCCGCCCCCGGCGAGACGTAGTCGGGGTCGCCGCCGAGCTCGCGGATCGCCTGCTCGATGACGAGGCAGTGCCGGCGGCTCTGCTCTGCGTACTCGATCAGCTTCTCCCGGCGGTCCTCGGCGGCGACGTCGACACACCGCGCGTACATCCGGGCGCCGTTGGTTTCGACGGCGAGCAGCTCCGACAGGAGATCGAGGACCCGCTGGTCGTCGTCCGTCACGGCGGGAGCCTACCGAGCGGGCTGCTCCCTGCGGACCCGCGCCCTGGCCTCGCGGAAGCGGATCGCCTCGTAGGCCACCAGCACGATCCAGATCGCGGCGACGATCGCGAGGGTCGCGAGGGCGGGGATGACGAGCGCCAGCGGGGTCACGGCGGCGAGCAGCACCGCGGCGACGGCGCGCTGGCGGTTCCAGGTGCCGAGGTTTCGCAGGCGGAACGCGAGCTGGCCGACGAGGTAGAGCGCGCAGCCGCAGCAGAGCGCGAAGGCAGCGACGGCGTGCAGCTCGTCGCCGACGTGGGCGAGCGTCTTCTTGGCACCGAGCGCGAAGAGGACGATTCCCGCGACCATCAGCAGGTGGATGTAGCTGTAGGAGTCACGCGCCAGGGCCGCCCGCTCCGCGCCCTCCGCACGGCGCAGGCGCCGCTCGGCGACGGGAGCCACCACGTCGAAGTAGGCCCACCAGATCGCGGCGGCCACCACCAGGCCGAGCACCGCAGCGGTGATCTTGCCGCTGCCGATCGCGCTGCCCGCCGCGCCCGCCCCGATCGCGACCACGGACTCGCCGAGCGCGATGATGATGATCAGGCCGTGGCGCTCGGCGAAGTGCCCCGGCGCGACCTGGAAGCCGTAGCTCTCGGAGCGGGCGGCGCCCCCGTAGTCGAGCAGGAGCGCGACGACCCACAGCGCCACTTGCGGCCACCCGTCGAGGAACGCGGCGCCGAGGATGAGCAGCGGCGGGATCGCGATCCGGCGGGCCAAGAGGCCGACGGCGTGGTGGACCTCCGGGTCGTCGCGCGTGGCGGCCGAGAAGATGATGAGGTGCAGGCCGCGGACCGCGAGGTAGGCGCAGCCGAACAGCACCGCGTCCTCGCCGAAGGCGCGGGGCGTCGCGATCGCGACGATCAGCATCGCCGCCATCGCGAGCAGCATGGCGAGGCGCGCCCGGACGGCCTCCGGGTCGATGGCGTTGGTGAGCCACGCGTAGCCCGTCCAGCTCCACCAGATCGCCGCCAGCACCAGCATCCCGCGGGCGAGCCCCTGCCAGGTGAGGTCTGCGGAGATCAGCGCCGTGACCTGCGTGATCGCGAAGACGAAGACGAGGTCGAAGAAGAGCTCGAGCGGCGTGACCCGCTGCTCACCCGGCTCCGGGGCGTCGCTCGCCGGGCGCCAGACGGTCTGCCCGACCGTCACCCGGCCGTCCTCCTCACCGGTCCACGAGCCGGTCGAGCGACTCGGGGTAGCGCGCGCCCGCCACCGCGGCCGGCGGGACCGCCTCCTCGATGGCGGCGAGCGCGTCGCCGTCGAGGGCCAGGGCGGCCGCGGCGGCGTTCTCGTCGACGCGCTCCCGGCGCGTGGTGCCGGGGATCGGCACGACGTCCGGGCCCCGCGCGAGCAGCCACGCGAGCGCGAGCTGGCCGGGGGTCGCGCCGAGCGACGCAGCGACGCCCGCCAGGGCGTCGACCAGGGTCATGTTGCGCCGGAGGTTCTCCGCCTCGAAGCGCGGCATCGTGTTCCTGAGGTCCCCCTCGCCGAACGAGGCCTCGCGGACGCCGCCGGTCAGGAACCCGCGGCCGAGCGGGCTGAACGGCACGAGGCCGATGCCCAGCTCCCGGAGCGTCGGGACGACGGCCTCGACGTCCCGCGTGACCAGGGAGTACTCGCTCTGGAGGGCCGTGATCGGATGGACCGCATCGGCGCGGCGGATCGTCGCGGCCGACACCTCGGAGAGCCCGAGCGCGCGGACCTTGCCCGCCGCGACCTGCTCGGCCATGGCGCCGATCGTCTCCTCGATCGGGACGCTGGGGTCGACCCGGTGCAGGTACCAGAGGTCGACGTGGTCGACGCCCAGCCGCCGCAGCGACGCCTCCAGGGCCTCACGGGCCCAGGCCGGCGAGGCGTCGATGGGATAGTCCCCGCCGCTTCGGAAGCCGAACTTGGTCGCGAGGACCACCTCGTCGCGCCGACCCGCGATCGCCCGGCCCACGAGCAGCTCGTTCTCGTAGGGGCCGTACACGTCGGCCGTGTCGAGGAACGTGATGCCGGCGTCGAGGGCATGGCGGATGAGGGCCTCGCCGATGGCCGGGTCCGGCGGCGGTCCGTAGTTCGCCGAGAGGCCCATGCAGCCGAGCCCGATCGCTGAGACCTGGAGCCGGCCGCCGAGCACCCTCTGTTGCATCGCCCCTCCCAGCACCCGAGACCCAGGACGGGCGGATGTTCGCAGAGGGTCCGACCGGCGTGCCCAGGGCGCCGACGGCCGACAGCGGCGCGGCGCGACGGCCCCTTGTGAGGCGCGTCAGATGGAGCGGGCGATGCGGGCGCCGAGGGCGACGCCGACGATGCCGCCGCCGAGCGCGCACACCACGCCGGCGATCGAGAGCGTGTCGCCGCCCCAGATGCTCGGGACGAGGCCGCCGACGACGGTGCCGACACCAGCGAGGAACTTGACCATGTCTACTCATCGGCGCGGCCTCCGCCCGCCCTGAGGGCGTGGCGCACCGTGCGTGACGATGTACGCTGGAAGCGGTTAAAGCGGAAGCGAGGCAGCTGTGTTCGATCCGTCCCCGATGCACGTGGTCGTGCTGATCGTGATCCTCGTCCTCGTGTTCGGCCCCAAGCGCCTTCCGGAGCTGGGACGCGGCCTCGGCAAGGGCATCCGCGAGTTCCGCTCCGGGCTCCACCGCGGCGCCGAGGCAGAGGGGCCCGCCGACGACGACGAGCCCCCGCCGGGAGCCGCGACCTGACGAGCGCGGCCGGCGGGGCGCCGGCTGCCCTCCCCCTGTCGGTGCTGGACCTCTCGCCGGTGCCATCCGGCAGCACGTCCGGGGAGGCGCTGCGCAACACGCTGGACCTTGCCCGCGCGGCCGAGCGCTGGGGCTTCCTGCGCTACTGGGTCGCCGAGCACCACAACCTTCCCGGTCTCGCGTGCCCGACGCCCGAGGTGACCGTCGCCCACGTCGCCTCCGCCACGAGCAGCATCCGCGTCGGCTCCGGCGGTGTGATGCTGCCGAACCACAGCCCGCTGCGGGTGGCGGAGGCCTTCCGCCTGCTCGAGGCCTTCCACCCGGGCCGCATCGACCTCGGCATCGGACGGGCGGCCGGGACGGACCAGATCACCGCCTACGCGCTTCGCAAGGGCGGGGCCGCCAGCACGGAGTTCTCGGACCAGCTCGCCGAGCTTCTCGCCTGGGGCGAGGGCTTTCCGGACGACCATCCCTTCTCGCGCGTCGCGGCCGGCCCGCCCGACGTGCCGCTGCCCCCCATCTGGATCCTGGGCTCGAGCGACTACGGGGCGCGCATCGCCGCCGAGCTCGGCCTAGGCTTCGCGTTCGCGCGTCACCTCAACCCCCGCGGGGCCGCCGAGATGATGGGCCTCTACCGCGAGTCGTTCAGTCCCGGCGAGCTGCCCGCGCCCCGGGCGATCCTCACGGTGTCCGCCATCTGCGCCGACACGGCGGGACGCGCCGAGGAGCTCGCCGCGTCGATGGCCCTCGGCGTCATCCGCATGCGCCAGGGCCGGCCGGACAAGCTGCCGAGCCCGGAGGAGGCGCAGGAGCATCACTACACCGAGGAGGAGCGGGACCACGTGCGCCGCTACCGGCGGGCACAGGTGGTGGGCGACCCGGCGTCGGTGCGCGATCAGCTCCAGGCGCTGGTCGAGGAGACCGCGGCCGACGAGGTGATGGTCATGACCTCGGTGCACGACCACGGCGAGCGCCTGCGCTCCTATGAGCTCCTCGCCGAGGCCTTCGCGCTCGCCCCGGCCGGCGCGCGCTGAGCACGCCCGCCCCGACGTCGAAGCGGCGCCTGCGCGAGGCCGAGCGCCTCAGGAACCGGATCGAGAACGGGGACCCGCTGTGGCCGGCGCAGGTCACGCTCGCGGTGGCCATCCTGCTCAACCTCGCGCTCGCCCCCTCCGTGAGCATCGGCCCGACCTGGCTCCTTCCGAGCGTGGAGGGGGCGCTCCTGGTGGTCCTGATCATCGTCGCCCCGCGCCGGGCGACCGCGCACTCCCGCGTCCGGCGGCTCACGCTCGGCCTGACCGGGCTCGTCACGCTCGCGACGGTGGTCTCGGTCGGCCTGCTCGTCCACGAGCTCGTCCAGAAGGGGCAGTCTCACGGCGAGCGCCTGCTGCTCTCGGGCGCGGTCCTGTGGGTGAACAACGTCCTCCTGTTCGGGATCTGGTTCTGGGAGATGGACCGCGGCGGGCCGGTCGAGCGCTTCCTCGAGCCGCACACGCTTCCGGACTTCCAGTACCCGCAGATGGAGAACCCCGAGTATGCGCACCCAAACTGGCGACCCGGGTTCCTCGACTACCTCTACACGTCCCTGACCAACGCGACGGCGTTCAGCCCGACGGACACGATGCCGCTGACGCCCACGGCGAAGATCGTCATGGCCACGCAGTCCCTGACGGCGCTGCTCACCATCGGGCTCATCGTGGCCCGGGCGGTGAACATCCTGGGGACCTGACCGGGCCGCGACCCGTTCCCATGCTCGGCAGATCGCCGCGGCGTAGAGCCGAACCCCGTCAGGCGCTGGGCTGGGCGGGCTCGAGGCGCCCGCGGCGCACCATGAAGCTCGCGGTGCCGCCCGTCAGGACGACGACCCGGCCGTCCACCGTCGCCCGGAGCCGCGGCGCCCAGCCGACTCGAATCCAGAGCGGCGCCTTCGACGTGAAGCGCCTGGAGGCTCCTCCCGCGAGGGTCCCCTCGAAGAGGGTCTCTCCGGTCGCGTCGCCACGGTGGACGGTCACCCACGAGCCCGCCTGGCCGAGGCCGGTGAGCTTGAGGGTCAGGAGGCGCGGGACGGCCGCCGCCCGTGCTGGTGGCGGGGACGCCGCGATCGACGCGGGAGCCGCGGGCGGCGGGGTGCGGGCCGCGGGCGACGGGCTGCCGCCGGAGGAGCTCCACAGCCCGGACGAGACAGCCAGCGCGATCAGCCCAAGGCCGCCGACGGCGAACCAGACGACCCGCGTGCGGACGAGGCCGGCCGCCGCGCCCAGGCGGCTGGCTCGCGGCATCTCCTCCGGCGGCGGCAGCTCATCCTCCTCGGGAAAGCGCTCGTCGAACTCGTCCATGAAGGGCTTCGGGTCGAGCCCGAGGGCGATGGCGTACGTGCGGAGGAAGGCGCGGGCATAGGCACGCTCGGGGAGAAGCTCGAAATGCTCCTGCTCGAGGGCCTGGAGTTGCCGCGCCCGGATCTTCGTCGAGGCCTCGACGTCGTCGAGGTCCAGGCCTTGTTTCCGGCGGGCGGTGCGGAGCGCTGTGCCGATCTCGAACATGACGCTCGGCGGTTGTGGGAAGGACTTCGAATCGTTGCACCGTGCAGGGCAAATGGAAAGGAGCTGCCGCCACCTCGAAACCGTCCGCACGCCCCGGAGCCGCGGCCGGCGCGCTAGCCTCCGCGAAAGGCCGATGAAGACCGGGCGGGACATGCAGGCGTGCCGGCCCGAGCGGGGTCCGCTCCGCCGGCGACTCGCCGCGGTCGTGCTCCGCCTCCGGCGGGCCTCGCCCCGGCGCTGCGAGGTGCGCCCGGACTGGATGGACGAGGGGCCGGCGCCCGTGCGGGAGCCCCGGCGGCCCCTGCGGCCGAGCCTCGGCGGCGCGGTCGCGCTGGAGCTGCCGCCGGGCGAGACGCTCCGTCCCGGCGCCTGATCCGCCTGCCGCCGGGCTCGGCCCGGCGGCAGGCGGCGATGCCGCGCGCGTACGCCGACCCTCATACGGGGACGTACTTCTCGCAAGCCCCTCGCCGGAGGCACGCGCCGCGGGGAGGGGCGGCTTCCGGCATGCGGCCGGCCGACGGCCGCTCCGGGATCCCGAAGCTCCCGGAAGGAGGAGCACGTTGGCAACTGCGATTCGAACAACCGACTACACGCGGGACCGCCCGCGCGGCCCGGCCGCCGCGCTCATCCCGGCGACGGCCGATCCGGCTCCGCTGGGGCTCGCGGCCTTCGCGACCACCACGCTGATGCTGTCCGCGGTCAACGCGGACTGGATCGCGAAAGGCGTCGAGCCGGCCGTGCTCGCGATGGCGCTCTTCTTCGGCGGGGCCGTCCAGGTGCTCGCCGGCATGTGGGAGTTCCGCCGCGCGAACACCTTCGCGGCCGTGGCCTTCAGCTCGTATGGGGCCTTCTGGCTGTCGTTCTGGGCGTTGAACCAGTTCTACGTCGCCAAGATCCCCGCGGCGAACCTTTCAGACGCGGTCGGCCTGTTCCTGCTGGTCTGGGCGATCTTCACCACATACATGGCCCTGGCCTCCCTCCGCGTCTCGCTCGCGGTCTTCTTCGTCTTCGTCGCGCTCGCCGTCACCTACTGGCTGCTGATGGCGGGCAACTTCAACGATTCCACCAGCCTGCTCAAGGCGGGCGGATGGGCCGGCGTCATCACGGCGGCGCTCGCCTTCTACGCCTCGTTCGCGGGGGTGCTCAACGACACGTGGAAGCGGACGGTGCTGCCGGTCGTCCCCCTCGCGCCTGCCCCGGCACCGGCCGGCGAGCCGATGGAGTCGAGGGAGGAGGCTGCCGTTCGCTAGCTGCGGCTCGAGGCTCCCGGCATGCCGCTGCCGCCTGCCGGGAGCCTCCTCGAACCTCAATGAACCCCTGCGAAACGACCGCACGTTGCGGCCCGTTTCCCCCCCAAAAGTGTGAACACTGAAGGCCCTCTCGATCCTCCAGTTCAAGGCTCATCGCCCTGTTGAGCTTGCGCCGGGTTCTCGGCCCTGAGTAGGGTCGTTAATTCCCTGCGTCTCCAGCGAGCCGCAGCAGTTTTAGTCGTCCGAAAAGTGGGGGTTTTAATGGCGTCGTTCCAACGTTCGCGACGGCGCCGGGTCGGCCCGAGTGCGATCGCAATCGCAGCCGCGATCGGTGTAGCGGTACTTCTTGCGGTCGTTCCCGCGCTCGACGCGGCGAAGGGCGGCATGAGCCGCCATACGTCGTCGCATGCGAGCAAACATCACTCGAACAAGAGCAAGCACCACAGCAAGGCCAAGCTTCCGCGCACCGCGCTGCTGATCGCCGCCGTCAAGAGCGACGAGGAAGACCCGCCGGCCTGCCCCATGAGCTCGAGCTCGAACGGCCGCTCCACCGAGAACCAGATGGAGCAGCAGAACGAGCACGCCTGCCCGCCGGTCTGCCCGCCCATGAGCTCCTCGAGCTCCGAGGGCCGGACCGCCGAGAACCAGATGGAGCACCAGGACGAGCAGGCATGCCCGCCCTGCCCCGCCGATAGCTCCAACGGCCGCTCCGCCGACAACCAGATGGAGCACCAGGACGAGCACGCATGCCCGCCCTGCCCGGCCGACAGCTCGATGGACCGCTCCGCCGACAACCAGATGGAGCACCAGGACGAGCACGCCTGCCCGCCGCCGTGCCCGCCGGTCAAGGACGATGACGAGGCCGACGAGATGCAGCAGGAGCACCAGATGCAGGCGGCCGACGTGAAGAGCTCCGCCGCCGAGATGCAGAACGAGGCCCAGAAGGAGGACCAGGACGAGGCCGACGAGCAGAAGCCTCCGGCCGTGTGCCCGCCCTGCCCGCCTGTCAAGGACGACGATGAGGCCGAGATGCAGCAAGAGCACCAGATGCAGCCCAGCTCGGTGAAGTCAGCCGCTGAGGTGCAGAACGAGGTGCAGAACGAGGTGCAGAACGAGGTCGAGCAGCAGAAGCCTCCGGTGAACTGCAACGCCGACCTGGCCATCACCAAGTCGGCGTCCTCAGCGACCGCCACGAGCGGTGACACGGTCACGTTCACGATCAAGGTCACCAACAACGGACCCAACAGCGTGCCGTTCTCATCGATCGTCGTCACCGACACGATGGGCACCCCGGTCCTCGTCGGTCAGCCCCCCGCGGCGCTTGCCGCAGGAGAGAGCGTCACCTACACGCTGGCCCACACAGTCACGGCGGCCGAGTGCAACACCACCGTGGTCAACACCGCGATGGTCGCGCTCAAGCCCGGCACCGGCCTGGTCGACGCGGATGGCAACAACAGCGCCTCTGCGAACGTCACGGTCACCTGCCCAGCCCCGCCGGTGGTGCCGCCGGTGGTGCCGCCCGCTACGCCGCCCGCTACGCCGCCCGCGACGCCGCCCGCGACGCCGCCCGCGACGCCGCCAGCGGCCACGCCACCAGCGGCAACGCCACCAGCGGCAACGCCGCCGTCCGCGACGATTGCCGGTGGCACGATCCAGCCCAGGCCGGCCCGTCTCACGGTCGTCAAGACCGGCCCGTCGAAGGCGTCGCCTGGCGCCATCGTCCGCTACACGATCCGGGTCAAGAACGTCGGTGGGACCACGGCTCGCGGCGTGAAGCTCAGCGACCTC
>DATFWK010000212.1:0-3449 GCA_035259345.1 Miltoncostaeaceae bacterium
CGCGGCGCCGGCCGCGTAGCGCGCGGCCATGCCGGCGTGGGAGTGCTCCTCCAGCTCGAGCGGCGCCGGCCAGCCGTGCTCGACCGCGTCGCGGAACCGGTGGAGGGAGCCCACGCCGGGGTTCCCGCCCCAGGAGAAGACGAGCCGCCGCGCGCAGCCCATCCCGATGAGCTGGTCGTAGACCACGTCCGGCGTCATCCGCACGAGCGCGAGGTCCCGCCGCCCCTGGCGGACCAGCTCGTGCCCGGCGGCGTGAGGGATCAGGTGGGTGAAGCCCTCGAGCGCGACCGTGTCCCCGTCCCGCACGAGCTCTGCGACGGCCTGGCTGAGGGGGATGATCGCTGCCACGACGGCCACGGAATCTACGGAGCCGGGCGGAGGCCCGCCAGATCCGCCCCGCCGGCCTGCGCCTTGTGTGACCGGGCCACGCTCGGCGATAGTCCGGCGCCGGCCTCACGACCAGGAGGGACTGTGAGCAAGAAGGCGATGACGGCCGACGGCGACGACGCCGTGCTCGAGAAGGTCGCCGCGATGCGCCCGCCCTACGACGAGATGGGCGCGCGCCTCCACGCGCTGATCCGGCAAGCGGCTCCCGCACTCCAGCCGCGGCTCTGGTACGGCATGCCGGCGTACGCCAAGGACGGCAAGGTCGTCTGCTTCTTCCGCGCGGACAGGTACATGACCTTCGGCCTCAGCGACAACGCGAACCTCACCCCGGAGGAGGGCGCGACGGACAGGCTGCTCGAGTCCGCGTGGTACTTCAGCGCGCTGGACGAGCCGACCGAGGCGCGCCTCGCCGCCATCGTGCGCAAGGCCGCGAGCTGACCCGCACCCAGGTCAGCGCGCGTCGGGCGGGCGCCTCCGCATGCGGTCGATCCGCCGCTGCACGCGCCCGTCCTCGATCGCGGCGGCGACGAAGCCGCCTGCCGTGGCCGCGAGGAGGGTGATCACGAGGGCGATCTGCCAGTCGCCGGCCCAGACGGCCAGCGGCACGCCGACCGCCAGGCCGATGCCGAGCGCGATCGGCACCACCCGCATCAGGCGGCGTGTGAGATCCCTGCCCCCGCTCGGGTCGTCGACCTTGAAGCCGCCGTTCCCCTGATCCGCCATGGCCCCTCCGCGTTCCCGACCCGGGCGGGCGAGAACTAGGCGAACCGCTCGGGCGGCTCGTAGGCCCGCCCGGGGACGCCGCCGACGCAGAGGTACCGCAGGCCGGCGGGGCCGACCGTGATCGTCCGCCTCGTGCCCGGGGCGACCGACACAAGCGAGCCCGGGCCGAGGTCGAGCACCTCGCCGTCCACGTCCATCGTGCCGCCCCCGTCGAGGACGACGTAGAGCTCCTCCTGGCCGGTCGAGGCCTCGTCGTGGCTCGGGGGGCCGCCGTCGCCCGGGCGGAAGTCGAAGAGCTGCACCCCGAAGCCGCTGATGCCGAGGTCCGAGCGCACCCGCCCCACCCGGTCGCCGTGGGAGCGGGAGAGGCGGTCGAAGTGGGAGGCGCGGTGGGCCAGCTCAGGCCCTCGCCTGGCCCCACTGGTCGTCGTGGACGAGCGACCGCCAGGGCCGGAAGCTGCGCTGGAGGGCCGGGGGCAACCCCTCCGGGAAGGACTCCGGATAGCCGATCGGGCTCACGATCACCGGGTCGACCTCGGGCGGCAGGCCGAGGACCTGGCGCAGCCGGTCCTTCTCGAAGCGCTGGAACGCGGTCGTCGGCACCGTGCCCAGTCCCTCGGCCCGGGCGGCGACCATGAGGTTCTCGAAGGCGAACGCGACCGAGATCACGTCGTCCTCCCGCCCGCCGTCCCGCATGACCTCCGGATAGTTGTCGCGCGGCACCACCAGGCCCACGACCCACGCCGGGGCGATGCGGTAGGTGCTGAGGATCTGCTCGGCGTAGCCCCGCGCCCACTCCCGGTGCTCCTCCTCGGAGACCTCGGGCTTGCGCCGGCGCATGATCCCGAAGTACGTCGCCCCGCCGGCGATGATGAGGTCCGCAAGCTCGCGCCGGACCTCCAGGTCGCGGACGACCATCAGGCTCCAGGCCTGCGCGCCGCTCCCGGTCGGGGCCGACAGGGCCAGGCGCAGGATGCGGTCGAGCGTCTCGTCCGTGACCGGGCGGTCCGTGTACGTGCGGCACGCCCGCCGCTTCCGGATTGCGTCGGCGACCTCCATCAGGCGCCCGCGGGGGCGGGTGCCTCGGCCGGCACGAAGTCCATCTCGGTGACCACGTCGATCGCCGCGGCGACCGAGCGGGCGTTCGGGCAGACGCGCGCGTGGTGGGCGAGCGCGCGCTCCGCGGCCGCCCGCTGCTCCTCGGGGGCGCGCAGGGTGTAGTGGACGATGATCTTCCGCAGGCGCAGGACGCCGTCCGGGTCGACGACGACCTCGCCGGTCGCGTCCGCGATCAGGGCCCCGCCCGACGAGACGATGCCGCGCGCCTTGAGCGCGCCCCCGAACGTGCCGATCAGGCAGCCGCCGACCGACGCCACGAGGTAGTCGAGCGTCCCCGGGTACCCGCTGACCGCGTCCGGATCGAACCCGTAGTGCTCGGCCTGCCAGCCGGGCGTGCTGAAGACGACCTCGTCGCCCGTGCACCCCAGCCGGGCCTTGCGGACCGGCGGGTTCTCGCGCGTCAGGTGGCAGTTGATGATGTGGACGGTCTCCTCGGCCACGGCTCCCCCCTTCGATCGACGTGCCTGCCGAGACTATGCCAAGCAGCGGTGCCGGGGGGCCGGTCTCAGCCACCTCACAGCGCGCGGCGAGCCCACTCCAAGGCCCGGGGGGTTTCCTGTGGTCCAAGGGCGGGCACGACCGCCGAACCGGACAGGAGGCAAGAGATGCAACGCGTGGTTGAGGCGCCGACGGCTCCGGACGAGCGCGCGAGGCTCGGCCTGGACCGGGGCGAGATGGCACGGATGGAGCTGGTCGCCGCCGGTGCCGGCTATCTGGGGCTGGAGGTCGCCGAGCTCGAGGCGCGCCTCGAGGACGGCGAGTCGATGGGCGAGATCGCGATCAAGCGCGGCCGCTCGATTCAGGGGCTCTTCGACGTGCTCCTTGTGACCTGCAGGCGGCGGCTGCCGTGGGACCTCCCGCAGGAGGCGCTGCTGCACGCCGTCGAGGGCGCGATCGTCGGGCCGCGGCCGGCGGAGCACCCGCGCTCGTACCTGGCGGCGGCGTGATGGACGACCTGCTCGGATTCCTCGTCGCGATCGGCCCGGCGACCACCATCCTGGTGGCCGTCGCCGCGGCGTGGATGCTCATCACTCGCAAAGCCGGCTCACAGGAAGTTCCCAGGGTCCTGCTCTAACCTCGATCCCACCAGTGATCGGGGCAGGGGGCGGAATGGAGCGCAGAAACGGCGGATCGGAGCGGGCGGGCGACGTCCCCGCCCGCATCCTCGTTGTGGACGACGAGGACAGCATCACCCAGCTGGTGTCGACGGCCCTGCGATA
>DATFWK010000213.1:0-11642 GCA_035259345.1 Miltoncostaeaceae bacterium
GCTTCGCATGTGCACCGGCCGCCCGCCGGTCCAGAGCGTCGTCCGCAGGACCGGCTCGAAGGGGATCGGCTCGAGCGGGGCGCCGAGGTCCGCCGCGATGAGGCTCGCCACCGTGTCGGCCTGCTGGCAGGCCAGGCCCCCCTGCTTGATCGGGAACGAGCCGGCGTCGCCGGCGACGTAGACCCCGGGCGCGCCCTGGACGCGGCCCCAGCGGTCGGCACGGATGAACCCGAGCTCGTCATGGGGCAGGCCCGGGGTCGCCGGGCCGCGCAGGCGTGCGATCGCGATCACGCGGTCAGCATGGATGCGCCCGCTCGGCAGGAGCGCGATCTCGCCCATTGCCAGGCCGCGCATGACGTGGCCTGCGACGAGCTCCACGCCGGCAGCCTCGAGCTCCGCGGCGATCGCCGCGCCGGCACGGTCACCGAGCGCCGCCAGGGGGCGCTCCTCGGCGGTGACGACCGTGATGGAGACGGCATCCCCCGCGCCGTGGCGGGCGAGATGGCGGGCGCCGATCAGCGCGAGCTCGTAGGCCGGAAGCGCCCACGACGGGCCGGCCGGGACCACGATCGCCAGGCGGCTGCGGACGCCCGCGTGGGCTCCGCGGATGAGCTGGGAGAAGACCGCCTGAACGGCGCCGACATCCCCCGGACCGCCGAAGGTCACGGTCCCGCTTCCCGGGAAGGCCGGGATGCGCTGCGCGCCGACCGCGACGACGAGATGGTCGTAGGCGACCTCGTGCCCCGTCCCGGTCATCACGCGCCGGCGCTCGGTGTCGACCTCCGCGAGCACGCCAGGGTGCCAGGTCGCGCCGGTCGCCTCCAGCAGCGCGTCGAGCGGGTGCTCCGAATCCGGGCTCGCGCCGAACGGCGCCGCGGTCGCCTCGGGAAGGTACGACAGACGGGCCCAGGGGGAGAGCAGCTCGATCCTCGCCCGATCGCCCGCGAACGCCTGCAGCGCCAGCGCCGCCTCCAGGGCCGCGAAGCCGCTACCGGCGATGAGCACACGGCCACCGGGTGGCGGCCGGCGCGCGGGCGCCGTGGCAGCGGCGCCCGGCGCCGGGCCGGCCGAGAGCTCCGCGGGAACCGGACGGCCCGGGAGCTCCACGGGTGCGTGGAGCGAGAGTTGCGAGATCAGCCAGGGGTCGTCCTCGTCCATCCCGGGGAGCGCGTCGAGCAGCGCCTCCCGGAGCGTCGGATGCGAGGCCACGAAGGCGTGGGGCGCGTGGTCCATGCGGCAGCACCGCCATCCCCGGCCGGGAAGTGCCTGCAGTGTCAGCCTGGCGCCGTCCGGCGCCGTGAGGACGTCGATGCCCTCGGTCATGTCGTTGCTCCTTCCGGGTTGCCGATGCCTGCGCCCGTGCTCACGTCACGACGCCCCCGTTGACCGACAGCGCCTGACCGGTGATGAACCCCGCCGCCGGGGACGCGAGGAAGGCGACGGCCTCGGCGACCTCCTCGGGCTCCGCCGCCCGCCCCATCGGGGTCGCCCGGATCGCGCCCTTCACGATCCGCTCCCCGATGGGGTCGGCGCGCAGCCGCTCCGCGAAGGCGGTCTCCGTGACCGCCGGGGAGACGCAGTTCACCCGGATGCCGAGGGAGGCCACCTCTCGCGCGAGCGACTTCGAGAACGCGACCACGGCGGCCTTGGCACCGGCGTAGACGGCCTCGCCCCAGCCGCCCACCCGCGCGAGGTCGGAGGTCACGGACACGATGGCGCCCGCTCCGCACGCCGCCAGCGGCCCCAGCGCAGCGCGCGAGCAGTGGAGGACGCCCATGTAGTTGATCGCGACCACCCGCGACCAGTCGTCGGGGCCGGTGTCGGCGAACATCGCGGGCCGGTCCCAGCCGGCGGCGTTGACGAGGATGTCGAGGCGGCCGCAGACGGCCAGCGCGCGACCCACCGCCTCCGCCGTGCTCGCCTCGTCCGTGACGTCGTGGATCACCGCGATGCCACCCCCGTTCAGGTCGCGCGCGGTGTCGTGCACGAGCGGGTCCCGGTCCGTGAGGACCACGCGCGCCCCCCGGGCCTCCAGCGCCAGCCCGATGGCGCGGCCGATCGCCCCGGCGCCGCCGGTCACCAGGGCGACGCGGCCGTCGAGGCGCTCGCCGGCATCGCTCACCGGCGCTCCAGCCGCATGAAGGTGCCGCTCCCGCACGCGACCACCCGACCGTCGGCGTCGGTCGCGTCGGCCCAGGCCACGACGATCCGCCTGCCGTCGGACACGACCCTGCCGGCGGCCCGCAGCTCGCCGGGGTGGATCGGCGCGAGGAAGTTGACCTTCATCTCGAGCGTCGCGCAAGGCTCACCGCGCGGCGGTCGCGCCAGGATCGCGAGCCCCATCGCCGCGTCGAGCAGCCCGGCGGCGACGCCCCCGTGGCCGGTCCCGTAGGCCTGGAGGTGGCGGTCGTCGATGTCGACGCGGAACTCGCTGCCCTCGTCGTCCGCGCGGAGCACCTCCATCCCGAGCAGCCGGTAGTAGCCGCACCCGTTCCACGAGGCGAGCAGGACGTCGGCGGGCTCAGACGCCAACGCGGGCTCCCTCCGCCAGTGCCGCCTCGCCGAGCCGCACGAGCTCCGGGCGCCGCACCTTGCCCGACGGCGTGGTGGGCAGCGCGTCGACCACGACGATCGCCCGCGGCGTCTCGTGGGGCGCGAGCCGCTCGGCCGCGAGCGCCGTCAGGCCGCGCCGAAGCTCGGTCGGGTCTGCGATGTGCACGGCCGTGACGACGGCAACGACCCGCGCGAGGCCCAGCGGGTCCGGCGCCGGCACGACGGCGGCCTCGACCACGTGGGGGTGCGATCGCAGGAGCGCCTCGACGGCGGCGGGGGCGACCCAGGCGCCGCCCGCCTTGAAGCGATCGGCGATGCGCCCGCGGAAGATGAAGGAGCCGTCGGGCGACCGGCGCACGAGGTCGCCGGTCCGCAGCCAGCCGTCGTGAAGGACCCGGCGGGTAGCCGCCTCGTCGCCGAGGTACCGGCTCATCATCGAGCGGCCGCGGACGACGAGCTCGCCGTCCCGGCCCGGGGCGGCGTCGCGCCCGCTGCGGTCCACGACGCGGGCCGAGAAGCCGGGGACCAGCCATCCGATCGATCCAGGCACCGTGCGGCCGGGGCGATTCGAGACGTAGAGGTTGCTCATCTCCGAGCAGCCCAGCCCATCGACCAGCTCGATTCCGAGCGCGTTCCGCACGGCACGCCAGGCGGCGGGCGGTAGGGGCTCGCCGGCCGAGACGCCGAGGCGGACGCTCGCAAACGTATCGGCGGCCAGGCGGCCTTCGGTGACGTGCCGGGCCAGCCGGGCCCATGACGTCGGCACCCCGAACAGCACGTTGGCGCCGGCGGCCACCGCCGCCGCCGTCGCATCCGGGGTCGGCCGCTGCCCGTCGACCCACGCGCAGGCCCCGGCGCCGAGGGGGAAGTAGAGGCTGTTCCCCAGGCCGTAGCTGGTGGCGAGTGCGGCGACGGAGTGCGTGACGTCGCCGGGCCTGAGGTCGAGCACGTGCCGGCCGTAGCTGGCGAGGCAGAACGGGATGTCGCCGTGGCGGTGAACCGCCCACCGGGGCGCGCCGGTCGAGCCGCTGGTCAGGAGCAGGTAGCAGGGCGGGTCGCCCTCGACCGGCTCAGGGCCGGGATCGGGACGCCGCTCCGCGATCGCGCGCGCAAGCTCGCCCGAGTCGAGGCGCGGGAGGCCGCGGCAGAGCCCGGGCTCGTCGCTCAGGATCAGCGTCGCGGCCGACCGGGCCACAGCGGATTCGAGGACGTCCGAGGGCGTGCGGCTGCTCACCGGCGCGACGACGGCGCCGATCCGGGCGATTGCGAGGAAGGCCGCGACCCAGACCGGCGAGTCGGGCAGCGCGAGCGCCACCACGTCGCCGCGCCTCACCCCGGCGGCGCGGAGCGCTCCCGCGATGGCGCCCATGCGCGCGGCGAGCTCGCCGTAGGTCCACCCCCCGCCGGGGAAGCGGACGGCGGCCAGGTTCGACGTCGCCGGCAGGCTGAGGTCGAGGAGCTCCTGCGTGAGGTTCCGCGTCGTCTGCCCGCGCTCCGCCCCGGGCAGCTTGCTCGTACCCATGCCTGGAGGTTGCGAGACCTGACCCCGGACGTCATCCGCGAGGCCCGCAGGCGGATTGCGGGAACTCCGAAGTCGGGCCGCCGCGGCGGCCGGCCGGTCAGTCCGCCTCTGGCCGCGCCGCGTCGCGCTGCGTGATGAGCCCGGCGCCGAGGGCCAGGCGAACCAGCTCCGACCGCGAGTTGGCGCGAAGCTTCACGCTCACGTTGCGGCGGTGGCTCTCGACCGTGCGCGTGCTCACGTAGAGCTTGCTCGCGATCTCGCTGTTGGTGTACCCCAGCGCGAGGAGCCGCAGGACCTCGAGCTCACGGTCGGAGAGCTCGCTGAGCGGGCCGGCCGTGGGCGCCGCGAGCGTGGCGCCGAGGGCCGGGTCGAGGTAGCGCTCGCCCCGCAGGACGGCCCGCACCGCCCGCACGAGCTCCTCGTCCGCTGAGCGCTTCAGCACGTAGCCCGAGGCCCCGGCCGCGAAGGCGTCGTTGACCGTCTGCTGGTCGTCGAGCATCGAGAGGATCACGACCTTCGCCTCAGGCCGGCGCTTGAGGACCCGCTCGGAGCCCTCGATGCCGCCGATGCCGGGCATCTCGACGTCGAGCAGCACCAGGTCCGGCTCCAGGCGCTCGAGCCCGCGGACCGCGTCCTCGGCAGTCCCCACGTCGCCGACCACCTCGATGCCCTCCTCCGCCTCGAGCAGCATCCTGAGCCCGGCGCGAACGACGGCGTGGTCGTCGACGATCAGGATCTTCGCGTCCGTCGTGATCCCCGTCCTCCTGAGATCGGGCTCGGCGCGAGCCTACCCGGCGCCTCCGATTCGGGGCGATAGGCTCCTTCCGCCAGGGAGCGGAGGCGCGGCATCGCCCTTCGAGACGACGACCACGACGACCGGCTGGAGGCGCTGAGCGAGGCGACGCTGGCCGTTGCCCGCGGCCAGGACCTCGACAGCACGCTGCTGGCCATCGTCGGCGCGGCGTGCGCGCTTGCCGGCGCTCGCTACGGCGCCCTCGGCGTCCTCGGCCGCGACCGGCGCATCGCGAGGTTCATCACCCATGGGATCGCCCCAGCGCTGGTGGAGCGGATCGGCCCCTTCCCGACGGGGCGGGGCATCCTCGGGGTGCTGATCGACGAGGCGACCCCCTTGCGGCTGCGTGACATCGCCGACGATCCGCGCTCGGTCGGCTTCCCCCCGCACCACCCGCCGATGGCCTCGTTCCTGGGCGTCCCGGTGATGGCCCGCGGCGAGGTCTTCGGCAACCTCTACCTGACCGAGAAGGAGGGGGCCGAGGAGTTCAGCCAGGAGGACGAGCGCACGCTCGTGATGTTCGCGGCACAGGCGGGGGTCGCCATCGAGGACGCCCGCCTGCGGGCGGAGATGGGGCACCAGCTCGAGGAGTTGCGGCGCGCCGCCGAGGCCCGGGCGGCGGTCTCCCAGATCGCCCAGAGCATCCTGCGAGAGCGCGATGTCGAGCGGGTGCTGCGGCTGCTCGCCGAGCGCGCCGCCGAGCTGGTCGATGCCCGCATCGCCGGCATCGGCCTGCCCGAGGAGGAGTCCCGGACGGTCAACTACGTCGCGTGCGCCGGGCCCGGCGCTGCGGCGCTCTCCGGCCGGTCGTTCCCCATCGACGGCTCTCCATCCGGCGCGGTCCTCGTCACCGGCCAGCCCTGCCGGCTCGACGACGCCGCCGCGGCGGCCGAGCTCTTCCCCGCGCTCAGCGAGCGGATCGTCGAGCAATTGCTCGTCGTCGCCCTCCCAGGGCCCGAGAGCCCGCTCGGCGTCCTGCTGACCGGGGACAAGGCGGGGGGCGAGACGTTCACGGGCGAGGACGAGGAGCTGCTCTCCCTGCTCGGCGCGCTGGGCGCGATCGCGCTCCAGAACGCACGCGCCTTCAGGCGGGAGCAGGACCGGGCACGTGAGCTCGTCCGCCTCGAGCGCGCCGAGGAGCGCAGGGCCGCCGAGCTCGAGGCACGGCGGCGAGCAGCGGCGGCGCAGGAGGAGGAGCGCCGGCGCATCGCTCAGGACCTCCACGACCGGATCGGCGGCATGCTCACCGGCGGGGCGCTGATGCTCAAGGAGCTGGAGAAGCGGGTCCGCCGGCTCGACGACCCGGGCGGGGAGCTCGCGGCGTCGATCGAGGAGCTGCGGCTGCACTTCGGGACGACGATGGACGACCTGCGGGACGTGATCGGCGACCTCCACCCGCGCGTGCTGGAGCAGCAGGGGCTCGAGGCGGCGCTCCAGCGGCTCTGCGGCAGCGTCGACCGGCGGGCCGACCTGCCCGTCTATCTCACGGCCGAGCCGGGCATCGAGTCGATCGGCGGCGAGCTTGCGATGGCGGCGTTTCGCATCGCCCAGGAGGCCCTCACCAACTGCGCGCGCCACTCCCAGGCCTCGCGCGTGCGCGTGAGCGCGTCGGCGGCCGACACCCAGTTCACCCTCGTCGTCGAGGACGACGGCATCGGGGCCGACGGCGCCGTCTCGGACTACGGGCTCGACGGGATGCGGCAACGGGCAGCGCTCGTCGGCGGCACGCTCAGGCTGGAGCAGGTCGTCCCGAACGGCACCCGGGTGGTCTTCACTGCGCCGTTGGATTGAGGGCGTCGACCGCGGCAAGCCAGTAGGCGAGGTCCCCGGCCATGGGCGCGTCGTCCCGCACCGAGATCGGAGTCAGCCCGCGGTCGGCGGCCACCTCGGTCGCGACCTCGGCAAGGCGCTCGCGGACGCCGTCCTCGCGCCCAGCCGGCGAGACCCGGATCCAGAGCACGGGCTGCCCGTCATCGCCGTGATCGACCGTGGCGGCCCCGACCACCTTTCCGCGGCAGCAGGCCAGCAGGCGGAGGCCCGCACCCGACGAGCGGCGGTCCCAAACGCCGATGCGCATCAACGCGCCGGAGCGGCTCAACCGGACAACCGACTCGAGGATGCCGTCCTCCGCCTGCTGCGAGGTCGCCATGCGGCCCAGTTGACCGCATCACAGGTCGCCGCGAATCGGGGGGAGGCCGTCGATCGGCAGCGGAGAACCCGTAATCGCGTGGTCGTAGGACAGTCGGCCCTGGATCGGGGGCGACTCCGCGCTACCGTCGCGTGGGAGCCGCACCCGGTGTGGGTGAGCGACCGGATGCGGCCGCGTGCCGCCTACAGTCAGATGCGCGTACCGAATTGCACGGGAAAGGGAGAAGAGATGAAGGTGTCTCGAAGGAAGTCGATCGTGGCGGTCCTCGCGGTGTCGGCGGTCGGCTTCGGCGGCCTCACCGCGATCGGGCTCGGCGCGACCACCACCAAGTCCATCCAGGCCAAGGACCCGCTGGTCTACAGCGTGAAGACGCTCAGCGTCCCGGCGGGCAAGGTCACGATCAACATGGTCAACAAGGGCTCGATCCCGCACGACATCGCGATCAAGGGCAAGGGCATCAAGACCGTCAAGGGCAAGACCGTCTCGAAGGGCGGCACCTCGACGGTCACCGCAACGCTGAAGAAGGGGACCTACACCTTCTACTGCACCGTCCCCGGCCACGAGCAGGCCGGCATGAAGGGGACGCTGAAGGTCACGTAGGCAGCTCCCGAGGCTCGGACCGCCCGCTGCGGGCGGTCCGGTCTCGTCCCGCCACGGGGCGGCGGCGGCGCGCGAACAGAATCCGGGGTTTTCCGCAGCCCGAATCCGTCCGTCCACCGTCCCGCCTCCGGGCACCGAGTGGTGTGCTGAGCTCAGGAACGAACTTCGAGCCGCTTAGCGGCAAGGAGGGCAATCATGAGCCGCCACGCCGGTACATCCATCCCTCGCGCGCTGGGGCTCGCCGCACTTGGCTTTGCGGCAGGCACAGCGATCCTCCTCGTCATCATCCCCGCCTGGAACGGGCGGGCCGCCGCGAGCCAGGGGGCCACGGCGGCTGCGCCCACCGGTGGGATGGCCCAGATGGACCACTCGGCCATGGAGCACTCGGCACCGGCCGCGCAGAAGTCCGCGGTCGACGCGCCGGCAAAGCACGTCCCCTTCGACCCGTCGCTCCCGGCGGTGGGAAAGGGGAGTCTCCATAGCTACACGATCACGCTGAAGGACCGCACGTTCGCGATCGCCGACGGCGTGCAGTACACGGGCTGGACCTTCGACGGCTCGGCCCCGGGCCCGGTCATCCACGTCCGTCAGGGCGACACCGTCAAGGTGACCCTGAAGAACGGCGGCGCCATCCCGCACTCGATCGACTTCCACGCCGCGCGCGTCGCGCCGAACGTTGCCTTCCGCTCGGTCGACCCGGGCAAGAGCATCACGTTCTCGTTCAAGGCGAACGACCCCGGCGTCTTCATGTACCACTGCGGCACGCCGCCGGTGCTGATGCACATCGCCAACGGCATGTACGGCGCCATCGTCGTCGATCCGCGCCACCCGCTCCCACGGGCGGACCTCTCGTACGTCCTCGTGTCCAGCGAGTGGTACCTCGCCGGTGACGGCAAGAGCAAGCCGGCCGCGATCGACTACAACAAGGCCCGCCACATGGAGCCGGACTACGTCACCTTCAACGGGTACGCCAACCAGTACAAGGACCGCCCGCTGACCGCCAAGCCCGGCCAGCGCGTCCGCTTCTACGTCGTCGACGCCGGCCCGAGCCTGGACACCGACTTCCACGTGGTGGGGACCCTCTTCGACCGCGTCTACCCGAGCGGCCAGGCGTCGGAGGCCCTCCACGGCGTCCAGACCTGGAGCGTGCCGGCCGGCGGCGGCGCGATCTTCGACACCCACTTCACCACCAAGGGGATCTACCCGGTCGTCTCCCACTCCTTCGCCAGCGTGGACATGGGTGAGCTGGCGCTCGTGAAGGTTGGCAACGTCCCGGGCACCATGAGCCACTGACCTCCTCCATCCTGTGGCTCAGGCCTCGGCCGGGCGCTCCGGGGGGCGCCCGGCCGAGCGCTGGGTACAGCAGGCGTTCCGACCGCAATGGCAGGAGGCGCCGTGACCTCGACGAGCGGGTCCCAGCAGCAGATGATGGCTCGTGACATGGCGTCTGCGCTCCCGGTCGACGTGATCCTCCGCGACGGCTCGACGCTTCGGTTCAGGCCGCCGGTCCGCGGTGACGTCCAGGCCCTGGTCGCCTTCTTCGCCCGCCTGTCCGATCGCAGCCGGTACCTCCGGTTCCACGGCGTGCGGCGCATCGACGCCGCGGCGGTCGAGCAGCTCGCCGATCCTTCCTGGGCCGAACGCGGCGTCCTGATCGGAACGCTCGCCGACACCAGTGGCGCCGAGGGCATCGTCGCGGTGGGCGAGTACGTGCGCCTGCGCGAGGCGGACGTGGCCGAGGTCGCCTTCGCCGTGGCGGACGCGTTCCAGGGACGGGGTGTCGGAACGCGCCTTCTCGAGCAGCTCGTGCTCCGCGCGGCGGAGGCCGGGGTGCGCGAGTTCGTCGCCGAGGTCCTGGTGGAGAACAAGGCGATGATCGGGGTCTTCACAGATGCCGGCTTCGAGGTGTCGCGCACCCTCAGCGGCGGCGAGGTCGAGGTGCGGTTTCCGATCGGGGCGACCACGGCGTTCCGATCGCGCGTGGACGAGCGCGACCACGTCGCGGTCGTGGCCTCGTTGCGGCCCTTCTTCGCGCCCGCGGGCGTGGCCGTGGTCGGTGCCTCGAAGCGGCGCGGCTCGATCGGCGGCGAGCTCTTCCGCAACATCCTCGCCGCCGACTTCGCCGGTGCGGCCTACCCGGTCAACTCGGGCGGTGAACCGGTCGGCGGCGTTCGGGGGTACACGGGCGTCGACGAGATCCCCGGCGAGATCGACCTGGGTGTCATCTGCGTCCCCGGGGCCCACGTGGCCGAGTCGGCCGAGCAACTCCTCCGTCGCGGCGTGCGTGCGCTGTGCGTCATCTCCGCCGGCTTCGCCGAGATGGGGAGGGAGGGTGCCGAGCGACAGGACGAGCTCCTGGCCCTGGTGCGCGCATACGGAGCCCGGCTGGTCGGCCCGAACTGCCTCGGCATCGCGGTGCCGCCGATCGGGCTCAACGCGACCTTCGCTCCGCGGGCCCTGCCGGCCGGGCGCATCGCGTTCTCCTCGCAGAGCGGTGCGCTCGGGCTCGCCATGCTCGAGGCGGCAGCCGAGCGCGGCCTCGGCTTCTCCTCCTTCGTCTCGATCGGAAACAAGGCAGACGTCTCCTCGAACGATCTCCTCGAGTGGTGGGCCGAGGACGACGACACCGACCTCGTCATGCTCTACCTCGAGTCGTTCGGCAACCCGCGCAAGTTCGGCCGCATCGCGCAGAAGGTCGCCAGGCGAAAGCCGCTCCTGGTGCTCAAGAGCGGGACGACCATGGCCGGCGCCCGCGCCGCCAGCTCGCACACCGCGGCACTCGCCGGCTCCGAGACGGCCGTCGACGCGCTCTTCCATCAGGCGGGAGCGCTTCGCGCCGCGACGCTCGAGGAGCTCGTCGATCTCGCCGCGCTCCTCTCCGGCCAGCCGCTTCCGCGCGGCCGGCGCGTCGCGGTGGTGACCAACGCCGGTGGCCTCGGCATCCTCTGTGCCGACGCCTGCGAGGCCTCCGGGCTCGAGCTGCCGGAGCTGTCGTCCGAGACGCGCTCGGCGCTGGGCGCCGTGCTTCCTCCCGAGGCAAGCGTCGTGAACCCGGTCGACCTGCTCGGCTCCGCGACCTCAGCGACTTACGCCGGCGCGCTGCCGCACATCCTGCGGGACGCGGGCATCGACGCCTTGATCGTCCTGTTCGTCCCGCCGGTCGTCGCCCGCCCGGAGGAGGTCGCCGGCGCGATCGCCGAGGGTGTCCGGCAGGCCCAGAGCGAAAAGCCCGTGCTGTCGGTCGTGCTGTCCGCCGACGGGACCCCGTCGGGCCTGCGCGGCAGCGACGCGCCAGTCGCGTCGTTCTCCTATCCGGAATCGGCCGCACGGGCGCTCGCCGGCGCAGCCGGTCGCGCCGAGTGGCTGCGCCGGCCGGCCGGCATCGTGCCGCCGAGCGACGGCGTCGACGTCACCGGCGCCCGCCGTGTCGTCGACGAGGCCCTCGCCTCCGCACCGGACGGGTGGCTGGAACCGGATGCGGTGCGCGACCTCCTGCTCGCCTACAGGGTGCCGGTCGTGGAGGAGCGGCTCGCGATGAGCGTCGAGGCCGCCGTGGATGCCGCACGCGAGCTCGGCTTCCCGGTCGTCCTCAAGTCCGCCGTCGCCGGCTCCCACAAGAGCGACCGGGGCGGCGTCGCCCTCGACCTCCGCGACGAGCGTGCGGTCGTGGCCGCGGCCGAGCGGATCGGCCCGCCGCTGGTCGTCCAGACGCACGTCACGTGCAGGACCGAGCTCCTGGCCGGCGTCGTGCAGGACCCGCTGTTCGGGCCGCTCGTCGCGTTCGGGCCAGGCGGCGTTGCGGCGGAGCTGATCGGCGGCGCCCAGTTCCGGATCGCGCCCCTCACCGACCTCGACGCCGAGGAGCTGGTCCAGGGCGGCAAGGCCGGACGGCTGGTCCGGGGCTTCCGCGGTGCCCCGGCGGCGGACTCAGAGGCGCTCGCCGAGCTCCTGCACAGCCTCTCGCGCCTCGCGCTCGACCTGCCCGAGGTGGCCGAGCTCGACCTCAACCCGGTCATGGCCCAGCC
>DATFWK010000214.1:0-13850 GCA_035259345.1 Miltoncostaeaceae bacterium
GGTGTGGACGCCCATCGGGTCCAGGTTCTCGATCGAGCAGACGACGATCGCGTTGTCGGCCCGGTCGCGGATGACCTCCAGCTCGAACTCGCCCCAGCCGGCGACCGAGCGCTCGAGGAGCGCCTGGCCGATCGGGCTCGCCGCAAGCGCCGCCGCCGCGGCGCCCTCGAGCTCGCCGGGCGCGGCGGCCACCCCGCCGCCCTCGCCGCCCATCGTGAAGGCCGGGCGCAGGATGACCGGGAAGCCGAGCTCGTCCGCCGCCGTCCTGGCCCCGGCGAGGCTCGTCACGACCCGGCTGTCCAGGACCGGCAGGCCGGCCGCAGCGACGCAGGCGCAGAAGGCCTCGCGGTCCTCGGCGCGGTGGATGACGTCCGCGCGGGCCCCGATCAGCTCGACGCCGTGGCGGGCGAGCACGCCCTCCTCCTCCAGCCGCATCGCCAGGTTGAGCGCGGTCTGGCCCCCGAGCGTCGGGATGAGCGCGTCGGGCGCCTCCCGCGCGATCACCGCAGCGACCGCCTCCAGGTCGAGCGGCTCGACGTAGGTGCGGTCCGCGACCCCGGGGTCGGTCATGATCGTGGCCGGGTTCGAGTTCACCAGCACGACCCGGTACCCCTCGGCGGTGAGCGCCCGGCACGCCTGGGTCCCCGAGTAGTCGAACTCGCCCGCCTGGCCGATGACGATCGGGCCGCTCCCGATCACCAGGATGGTCCCGATGTCCGCGCGGCGCGGCACCGCTACCCGGCGGCGAGGCCGGCGACGAACCGGCGGAAGAGGTAGCGGGCGTCGTGCGGCCCGGGGCTCGCCTCCGGGTGGTACTGGACGGACCAGGCCCGAAGCTCCGGCGCCTCGATGCCCTCGACCGAGCCGTCGAACAGGCTGGTGCGGGTGACGCGCACCCCGTCGGGAAGGCGCTCGTCGACGACGGCGTAGCCGTGGTTCTGGACGGTGATCTCGACGCCGCCGTCCTCGGCCCGGCGCACCGGGTGGTTCGCGCCGCGATGGCCGAAGTGCAGCCTCGCGGTGCGCAGGCCGAGCGCCTGTGCGAGCAGCTGGTGGCCGAGGCAGATGCCGAAGACCGGCACCCGCCCGAGGAGGTCGCGCATCGTCCGGATCACCGGCTGGACGGCGGCGGGATCGCCGGGGCCGTTCGAGACGAAGAGCGCAGCGGGCTTGACGGCAAGCACGTCGGAGGCGCTCGCACCGGCCGGCAGCACCTCGAGACGACAGCCCGCGTCGACCAGCCGGCGGCCGATGCTCGCCTTCATCCCGCAGTCGATCGCGGCGACCAGCGGGCCGCGCTCCCCCATCGAGCGGCGCGGGCCGGCCGCCTCCTCCGCCAGGTCGCGCCCGTCGAGCACGGGATGCGCGCGCACCTGCTCCAGCAGGTCCGCCGGCGCGAGGTCGGTGGAGACCCCGCCGCGCATCGCCCCGGCCTCGCGCAGCCGGCGGACGAGCCTGCGCGTGTCGACGTTATCCAGCGCGACCACCCCGTTCGCCCGCAGCCACGTCGCCCAGCCGGTGGGCCCGGCCGCGCCCGGGCTGTCGCCCGCCCGCGCCATCAGCACCGCCCCTGGCCAGGGGCGCCCGCTCTCCATCTGGGCCGCGCCGGTCCCGTAGTTGCCGACCATCGGCGCCGCGAAGCAGAGGATCTGCCCGAGGTACGAGGGGTCCGTGACCGCCTCCTGGTAGCCGGTCATCGCGGTGGTGAACGCCATCTCGCCGAGCGCCGTCCCCGGGGCGCCGACAGACCGCCCCCCGAGCACGAGCCCGTCCTCGAGCACGACCACGCCGGCCGTCGGGCCGGGCGGGACCGCGCCGTGGGCCATCAGCGGACGAGCTTGGAGATCGCCCGGAAGTCGCCGCCGCCGGCCTCCTCGAGCATCTCGAAGAGCGCGGTCTCGGCGCTGGTCGCGCGCGCGCCGGCGGTCGTCATCTTCTCGAGCCCGATGCGGCGGTTGGTGGGGGCGCGGGAGGAGACCGCGTCCTCCGCGACGTGCACCTCGTACCCGCGCGCGAGCAGGTCGTGGACGGTCTGGTTGACGCAGACGTGCGCCTCGATGCCGCAGACGACCCAGCGGGAGCACGCGGTCGCGGCGAGCTGCTCGTCGAACGCGGCCACCCCGCAGGCCGAGAAGCGGGTCTTCTCGATCGGCTCCGTCCCCTCCGGCAGGCGCTCCGCGACCTCCTGCACGGTGTGGCCGAGGCCGCTCGGGTACTGCTCGCTCACCAGCACCGGCCGGCCGAGCACGCCGAAGCCGGCGGCGAGGATGCCGACGTTCCGCGCCATCGCGTCGAAGCCGTCGATCGCCTGCCGGAACGCCTCCTGGACGTCCACGACGATGAGCCCTGTCTCGTCCCGGCTGAGAAGCGCCGGATGCCGCACTACCGTCGCCATGCCACCTGCCCTCCCGCGATCGTCAGCAGGATCCTGCCCTCGAGATCGTCCCCGAGGAAGGCCGAGTTGGCCGACTTGCTCTGGAACCGCTCCTCCCCCACCCGCACCCGGCCGGCCGGGTCGATCAGCGCCAGGTCGGCGGGCGCGCCCTCGGCGAGCGTGGGCACGGGCAGGCCGAGCGCCGCCGCCGGGTCCGAGCTCATCCGCCGCACGAGCAGCTCGAGCGGCAGCACGCCCCGGCGGACGAGGTGCGTGTTGCAGACGGCGAACGCCGTCTCCAGGCCGGTGACCCCGAAGGGCGCCTCCTCGAAGGGGGCCTCCTTCTCCTGCGGCGCGTGGGGCGCGTGGTCGGTGGCGACGCAGTCGATGGTGCCGTCGGCCAGCGCGGCCACCAGGGCCTCGCGGTCCTCCTCGGATCGCAGCGGCGGGTTCATCTTGTAGCGCGAAGCGTCGAGGGTGGCGACGGCGTCGTCGGTCAGCACGAGGTGGTGGGGGGTCACCTCGGACGTCACCCGGACGCCGCGCTCGCGCGCCCGGCGCAGCTCCTCGACCGTCTCGCGCGCCGAGACGTGGCAGACGTGGACGCGCGCGTCCTCGGTGACGGCGAGCGCGAGGTCCCGCGCCACCATCGAGCTCTCGGACACGCCGGGGATGCCGGCGAGCCCGAGGCGGCTCGACACCAGGCCCTCGTGCATGACCCCCTCGCCGGAGAGGTCGGGGTCCTCCTCGTGCAGCACGAGCGGGAGGCCGCCGGTGATCTGCTGGTAGCGAAGCGCCCGGCGCAGGACCTCGGCGCTGCGCACCGGGCGGCCGTCGTCGCTGAAGCCGGCGGCGCCGAGCTCCGCGAGCTCGCCCTGCTCGGTGAGCGCGCGGCCCTCCTGGCCGACCGTGATCGCGGCGAAGAAGCCGACGCGGATCGCGGCGTCGCGGGCGGCCTGCTCGAGGAGCGAGCCCAGCACGGCCGCCGAGTCGACCACCGGATGCGTGTTCGGCATGGCCAGGATCGTCACGAAGCCGCCCGCCGCCGCCGCGCGCGAGCCGGACGCGATGTCCTCGGCGTCCTCCCGTCCGGGCGTGCGCAGGTGCACGTGGGGGTCGACGAAGCCGGGGGCGACCAGGAGGCCGTCGCCGCTGATCCGCTCGAGCCCGTCCGGCTCCCCGCCGATCGCGCCGTCGCGGACGACGAGGTCGCCGACGCGGTCGATGCCCGCCGCCGGGTCGAGCAGGCGGGCGCCCTCGATCACGAGCGAGGCCGGCGTCCCGTCGCGCTGGACGAGCCGCGCGCTCACGCGACCGCCAGCGCCGCGAGCTCCTGGGCCTCCGACGTCGCGGTGGCCGGCTCGGCCAGCAGGTCGTAGAGGATCGCCATGCGGACGACGAGCCCGTTGGCAGCCTGCCGCTCGATCAGCGTCGCCGGGTCGTCGGCGAGCGCCCCGGAGAGCTCGACTCCGCGGTTGATCGGCCCCGCGTGCATCACGCGCTGGCCCGGGCGCAGCCGCTCGTGGGTCACCTCGTAGCGTGCGGCGTACTCCCTGAGCGACGGCACCTGGCCGCCGTCGCCCATGCGCTCGCGCTGCATCCGCAGCACGTAGACGACGTCGGCGGCGGCGATGTCGCGGATGTCCGTGGAGGTCTCGACGCCGAGCGCCTCCTCCGCGCGCCAGGGCAGGAGCGTCGGCGGCCCCACCACCGACACGCGGGCGCCCATGGCGCGGAAGCCGGCGATGCCGGAGCGGGCCACCCGCGAGTGGGCGACGTCCCCGACGAAGGCGATGTGGAGGCCGTCGATGGGACCGACCTCGCGCTCGATCGTGTACAGGTCGAGCAGCGCCTGGCTCGGGTGCTCGTGCTTGCCGTCCCCGGCGTTCAGGACCGAGGCGTCCGTGTGGCGCGTGGCCAGGTTGCAGGCGCCGACCGCCGCGTGGCGGATCACGAACACGTCGGGCCCGTACGCGTTCAGCGTCAGGATCGTGTCCTTCAGGCTCTCGCCCTTCTCGACGCTGGACCCGGTGCCCTTGATGTTGACGACGTCCGCGGAGAGCCGCTTGGCGGCGAGCTCGAAGGACGTCGAGGTCCGCGTGGATGGCTCGAGGAAGAGGTTGATGACGGTCCGCCCGCGCAGGGTCGGCACCCGCTTGTTGTCGCGGCCCATCACCTCGGTGAAGCGGTTGGCCGTGCGCAGGATGCGCGCGATCGCGGCGCGGTCGAGGTCGGACATCGCGATGAGCGAACGGCGTCTCACTGAAGCCCCCTTCCGGGCGTCGTCGGTGCGAGGCATCACCCCTCCTCGAGCAGGATCTCGTCGACGCCGTCGACCTCCGCGACGTGCACCGTGATGCGCTCCGTGCGCGACGTCGGCAGGTTCTTCCCCACGTAGTCCGGGCGGATCGGCAGCTCCCGGTGGCCGCGGTCCACCAGCACCGCGAGCTGCACCAGCGGCGGCCGCCCGTAGTCGAAGATGGCGTCGATCGCCGCGCGGATGGTCCGCCCCGTGTAGAGGACGTCGTCCACCAGCAGCACGGCGTGGTCGGCGATGTCGAAGTCGAGCACGGTCTCGCCGACCACCGGCACCGCGCTCTTGCGGCCCTCCCCTACGCCGACGTCGTCGCGGTAGAGGGCGATGTCGACGCTGCCGACCGGCGGCGGCGAGCCGGTGAACTCGCCGACGAGGGCGGCGAGGCGCGCGGCCAGCGGCACGCCGCGGGTGTGGATGCCGACGATCGCGAGATGCCCGTTGTCGGCGTGGCGCTCGACCACCTCGTGTGCGATCCGTGCGACGGTCCTCCGGAACTGCTCGGCGTCGACAAGGACCTTGGTCGCCATGGCTACGTGCCCGAGCCGAGCACGGCCGTGCGGAACCGACACTGCATATGTTTTCGCTCCCTTCCGGCCTCGCCGGGCCGAGTTAAAGGTCGTCGGAGGAGAGGCTACCAGGATCGCCCGACGCGGCGACACGTGCCCCCCGGCCGACCCCGCCATCGCCGCCGCGGTGCACCACCGGGCCGCCGCGCTCGGGGAACGGCAGCTCGACCTGGTCGAAGTCGCGGGGCACGATCACGTCGGGGAACGCCTCCTCGGCCTGGCGCCGCGCCTCGCGCGGGAGCGTCCGGCTGGAGAGGTGCGTGAGGGCCAGGAGCTCGACGCCGGCGCGCGCCGCCAGCTCCGCGGCTTCGCGCGCGGTGGAGTGCCGGGTCTCGATCGCGCGCTGGGCCTCGTCCTCCAGGAAGGTCGCCTCGTGCACGAGCAGCGTCGCCCCGGTCGCGGCGGCCTCGGTGCCGGCGCAGGGGCGCGTGTCGCCCGACAGCACGACCGTCCGGCCGGGCCGCTGCGGGCCGAGCACCTCCCCGGGCCGGACCTCGCGGCCGTCGGGCAGGGCGACGGCCTCGCCGCGCTGGAGGCGCCCGTAGAGCGGCCCCTCCGGGATGCCGAGCGCGCGCGCGGCCGCCAGGTCGAAGGCTCCCGGGCGCGGGTCCTCGACCAGCGCGTACCCGAGCGAGGGCACGCTGTGGTCGGTGTGGAAGGCCTCCATGCGCGCGCCGGCCGTCTCGAGCACTACGCCCGGCCCGGTCTCCTCGATCCAGATCGGGTACGGCGTCCTCCCCACCACGACGCCGAGCCGCTCGAGAAGGCCGGCCAGGCCCGGCGGGCCGATCACCGCCAGCGGCCGGTCACGCTCGCGCAGCCCGTAGGTCTTGAGCAGGCCGGGCAGGCCGAGCAGGTGGTCGCCGTGGAGGTGCGTGAGCAGCACGACGTCCACGTCGACCAGGCCCAGCCCGGAGCGTAGGAGCTGGCGCTGGGTGCCCTCCCCGCAGTCGACCAGCCAGCGGTCGCCGCCCCGCGCGATCAGCGTCGCGGCGGTGGAGCGCGTCGCCGTTGGGACCGACGCGGCCGTCCCGATGAATGTGACGAAGAGGTCCACCGCCGGACCCTACGGCGCGCCGGTGCGCACGAGCTCCGGCGGCAGCGGCCCGGGCGGGTCGTCGACGGCCAGGAACCGGACCTCCGGGGGCGCCCCCTCGCGCACCGTCATCTCGACCATGGAGTGCCGCGGCTGGCGCCGTCGGTCCGTCGCGCTGCCCGGGTTCAGGATGAAGAAGCCGTCCCGGGCGACCTGGTGGAGCGGGATGTGGGAGTGGCCGAACACGACGCCCCCGCATCCGGGGAACCGGCTGCGCATGCGCTCGAGCCGGCCCGCCTCCGGGCCGCCGTTGTGCGTGACGCCAAGCCGCAGGCCCGGCAGGTCCACCTCGGCCGACGGGGGCAGGAGGCCGCGCACCGCCTCGTCGTCGGCATTTCCGTGGACCGCCACGATGGGCGCCCTGAAGCCCTGGAGTTGGCGGAGGAGGTCGAGGTCGGCCAAGTCGCCGGCGTGGACGATCAGGTCCGCCCGGCCGAGCACCTCGCCGACCGGCTGCGGCAGCACCGTCCCGCGCGCCGGGAAGTGGGTGTCGGAGAGGATCGCGACCGTCATGCCCCGGTCGCCTCCGCCGCCGGGCCCTCCTGCGCCTCCAGCTGCTCCGGGGGCTCCAACGCCGCAAGCTGCTCCGGCGGCTCCTGCGACTCCTGGGAGTCGATGATGTCCGGCAGCCCGAGGGCGCGGCGGACCTCTCCGAGCAGGATCCGGAAGTACGCAGCCGTCTCACGCGCCTCGACGACGCCCGGCCGCGCCGTCGCCGACCCGAGCCGTGAGGCGAGGATGCTCGCGGTCAGCTCGGCCGCGCGCATCTCCGCGTCGCCACGCCGCTCGTCGTCCACCGGCCGCCTCCCCCGCTCGGATCCGCCTGCTCCGGTAGACTCGCACGAGCCCGCGCGCGTAGCTCAGTGGATAGAGCGTTGGCCTCCGGAGCCAAAGGTCGCAGGTTCGAATCCTGCCGCGCGTGCTAGCCGAACTCTCTGCAGGTCAGCCACTTCTAGGCCCCCACGGCCGCCCCGTCGAGGGCCACGAGCACCGGCCGATCGCACATTGATCGCACCCGCTCGGCGCGAAGCTCCTCCCGGGCGCTCACGGAGATCGAGGGGCGGCGTGCACGGGGAGAGCCACCGCCCCTCAAAGTAGGCCGCCGGCTCCCTCCAAGCGGCCCACGCTCCGCGACCCTCAACGGGACCTGGCGACCGCTGCGAGGCGGAAGCCAGATTTTCGGGCTTTTGGAACGGCCCGACCGTCCCACTGATCTGGCCAAGCCGTCAACGATTCGGGGACCGGCCCAGCGCACCGCGAGACACGAGGTTCACGAGGCGGGACGAGGCACCCTGGGCGGCTTCTCACATCCTGACCTGCGCGGTGACTCATCCCCGCAGAGGGGGCTACGGTGGGCGCCCCTGGTCGCAGCTCGGGGTGATTGAGCCCACCCCACGGTGCACCCCCAGTCCAGGGGACCGGGCCGCGCCCGGTCGGATCCGTGTCCGGGCGCGGCCGGCGCGTGCCAGCCGAGGGTGCCCGGCGCAAGAGGCGAGAGCCGGCTGCCGGCGCGCGGCCGTGCGCCGAGGCAGCCCCTTACTCCGGCAGTCCGGCCTGTCGCGCCGAGAAGAAGGTCTTGCAGGCCGGGCAGCGATATTGGACGACGTAATTCTTGCCGGCAGCACTGTCCGACCCCTTGGAGGCGACTTGTCCCAGGTCGTAGGCCGTTCCCTGGCGGCTGCCGCCCGACTCCCCGTAGGGCGCATACATTCCGACGTCGCTCGTCCCGAGCGGTACGCGCCTGGGCTTCAGGCGACGCGACACGACGCCGCAATCGGGGCAGCGAATCGCCTCGGCGCTGCCCCAAATGCGGGCGGCCCGGTAGTGCCGCCACTGCGTCCAACGTCCCATCGTGGCCCCTGCTGCGTTGGGCCGACCCAACCACGGGCTCGGAAGGCGGTCAATGACCCGACCACACGCTGGCCCGACAGGTCGTCTCGGAATAGGCGGCCCTGCCGGGGTGTCTTCCTCTATGCGCACCACGATCGGTCGCCCGAACCCCGAGGAGGACAGACCATGTTCCTGACCTACATCCGCCGATCCGGCAACGTCCGCCCCACGACGGTCAACCTCATTCCTGAGGTCTCCGAGGCATTGAGCGCCCTGAAGCGCTGAAGGCCTGCTGGGGGGACGGCCGCCACCGTCTCCCCGGCCTCCCGGGGGCCCCATCTGTTGGCCTTCTCGAAGTGGTCGTCGCTGGCGCGAAGGAGGACGCCGTGCGTGAATGGATCATCAGCGGAGTGCTCTACGTGCTCGGCATGGGCCTCATCGGAATCCTCGGCGGGATCGGGGCCGCCGGTGAGGCGCTCCGGAACTGGGGCCGGGCCAGCGCCTCGCTCCCCCCGGCGACCGCTGTGCGTCGAGGTTCCGACGTGCCCCGGCCGGGTACTCCAGACGCATGGACGACTCGGCGGCGCGAGCGGCCGACGAGGCGCGGGAGCGGGCGGCCGCCATCGTCGCCGCGTCGCAGCGCGTCCTCGCACGGGTCGCCCTCCTGCGATCCGAGACTGTGGAGCGGCGGCTGAGAACGGACGACGCCTTCCACCGTCTCGCCGAGAGAGAGGCCAACGGCCGCCTCTCCCCGCGTCGGTCCCACATTCGCCGCGCGGCCGGCCCGCCGGCTGGTGCGCGGGCGTCCGGTCACTCGGTCGGGCCGGACCTGCCGCCCTTCTGATCCGAGGCAGACTCCCCTTCCGACTGGTCCGCAAGCCAGCGGAGCCCGTTGGCCGCCCACCGTGCGGGCAGGGTCACGAGCGCAACCCCGACGTCGATGGCCTCGGCGGTGAGCCTCGCAAGTCTCCCCACTGCTTCCCCTCCTCGCTCGGCGATGGCGAGCGCGCCCGCCTGCCCAGGCGGCTCCGGCTCGCGCAGGATAGGCGTTCCCGGCCGGTTCCCGCTGGGCGGTCCTCCGGAGCTCGTCAGACCGGTGTGCGCGCCACCCGACGGGCGAACGTCGCGAGGTCGCCGCTGAAGCGCGCCGGGTCCTCCCAGCGCGGGGTGTGTCCGACACCTTGGTAGACGAGGAGGTCGACGTCACGGATCGAGCGTGCGAGCCCGTCCTGCATCTCCCGGGGTACCACGGTGTCGGCGTCGCCCCAGACCATGAGCGTCGGCGCCTCGATCCGCCCGAGCTCGCCTAGGTCGTCGTACTCCAGGAGCCCGGAGAATGTCTCCCGCCAGACGTGCGCCGGGACCTCGAGCAGCTCGTCGACCAGTAGGTCGATCAGGTCCGGCGCAAGCCCCGCGGCTGACGTCTGGATGAGGAAGGATCGCGCGAAGTCCGGCGTGATCGGGTCCTCGATCTCGGTGACGAGGGATGCGACCGAGCCGGCGAGTCGCGGGTCGGCACGAAGCGTCGTCGGCGACGCCTCGAGGAGCAGGCCCGCGACCCGGTCCGGTCGGTCGAGCGCAACGCGTCGCGCGACGAGACACGAGCCCGAGTGGCCCGCAAGGACGGCTCGTGCGATACCGAGGGCGTCGAGCAGCAGGACGGCGTCGGCCGCGAAGTCCTCGACCCGGTATCCCCTAACCGGCTTGTCGGACTCGCCGTGCCCGCGCTGGGACACGGCGACGACGTGCGTCTCGCGGGGAAGACGATCGAGGACGGGCTGGTAGGAGCGCCACGAGTCGGTCGGGCCCGGCAGCAGCACCACGGCCGGATCGACGGCATGGCCCTGATGCGCATACGACAACGTCAGGGCCGAGGCGAGCGTGACACTCGGCACGCCGGGACTGTACGCACGCGCCGTCGCGGCTCGGCGACCGCTCCCGTGGCTTGCCCGGGCTAGCCTTGCCGAGCCCTGCGAGATCTGATGCGGGGCGGCCGGCGGGCACGGGCCAACGACCCGAGGAGCGGAGCACATGGGCGGCGAGACCACGCGATGGGAATGGCCGGACGAGCTCGATGCGCTCGCGGCGGCGCCGGAGCACCATCGGCTCCTGCTCGAGAACGAGCGCGTCCGCGTGCTCGAGACGGTCGTGCCGGTCGCGGCGACCACGCCGGTTCACACGCATCGCTGGGCGAGCGTCGAGTACGTGCTCGAGCCCTCCGGCATCGTCCGCCGTGACAGCGAGGGAACGATCCTGCTGGACACCCGCCGGGCCCCGGACGCGGCGCTCGCGACCTCCGAGGTCCTGTGGGCGGGGCCGTTCCCGCCCCATTCGGTCGAGAACGTCGGTGAGGCCGATCTTCGGGTGATCATGGTCGAGCTGAAGGACCAGGCCGACGCCGGGGACGCACCGAGAGCGGCAACGGCGGAGATCGACGGGCTGCGGACGCTTGCGAGGACGGCGCTCGAGTACGTCGACCCCTACTCCCTGGAGGAGGGCGACGCCGAGGAGATCAGGCGCATGGCGAAGACGCTGCTCGGGGTCGATCTGCCCCTCGACGACCAATAGCCGCCGCGGCGCCCGCCCGGCGACCCGGGGGTTCGGCTCGATCAGGCGGTCCCGGAGCGGATCGTCCGCCAGGACTGCCAGGTGATCCTGAGGATCATCGCGGTGATCGCCAGGCCGATCAGCGGATCGGCGATCGGGGCCCCGATCGCCACGGCGCCGGCGCTGGCGACGACGGCCAGCGAGACGATGGCGTCGGCACGGGCGTGCTGGCCGTCGGCGACCAGCGCGGGACTCTGGAGCCGCCGGCCGGCGCGCGTGCGGATCGCCGCGACCAGCCGGTTCCCGGCGAAGCCGATGAGGCCGGCGGCGGCGAGGGCGCCGAGCCCGTGGACCTCGCCCGGGTGGACCACTCGCTCAACGGCCGCGACGCCCGCCACGATGGCTGAGACCAGGATCGCGGCGACCACCGCCAGGCCGGCCAGGCGCTCGGCCCGGGGGGACCTGAGCATGAAAGCCACGGCGAGCGGGATCGCGGTGGCTGCGTCGCCGGCGTTGTGCACCAGGTCGGCAAGGAGCGCGACCGACCCCGTCGCCACGAGGATGACGGCCTGGAGCAGCGCGGTGACGCCCAGCACGGCGAGCGCGAGCGCCACGGCCCGGACCCCCTCGCGCGAGCGCGTGACGGAGGGGTCCACGAGGCCGTGCGAGTGTCCGTGGTGGCCGTGCTCCCGGGCCTCATGGTGGTGATGCGGGCCGCGGTGCGGGTGGGCGTGCTCGAGCGCTCCGTGTCGGTGGCGCTCGCCGTGCACGAGCCGGTAGGCGTCAGCGCTCATCCCCGTCATGGTGCCGGTCGCCGGCGCCCGGACGCCCGGTGATTGGCTCCGGCCGGCGGGGGTATGAACAGATCCCCGGTCCTCGTGCCCGGGTGATCAGGCCTCCGCCGGCAGGACAGGGCTCGTCCAAATCGCCGCCGAGGCCAGGTCTGCTCGATCCCGGGGCGCCCGCCCGACCTGGCGCCCCGGGACTCCCGTTTCGTGGCACGGGGTTGCTTCTGGCAGTCGCAACTGGGAACGTCGTCAACATGGAGGGCCGGGACGTCCTATCCCTCGTCGCCAGCCCGCAGGCTGCAAGCATCGCCCGGAGCTACACACGGGACCGCCTGTCGGGTCTTCCGCAGCCGGCGATCGAGGATGCGCTCCTGGTCGTGACGGAGTTCGTCACGAATGCCGTGCTGCACGCCGACTGCAGCCCGGGGACGGAGCTGAGCGTCGCCTGCACGGTGATCCGTGGCCATGCCCGGATCGAGGTGCGCGACCCCGGGCCGTGCTTCGACCCAGGGCGCAGGGCCGCCCCGGAGCCCGGCAGGGAGGGCGGCCGTGGCCTGGCGATCGTCGGCGCGCTCGCCCGTCGTTGGGGCGCCGAGCGCAGCGACGATGGCTGCCTGGCCTGGGCGGAGCTCGACTACGTCGGCGTTGCCGCCCGGCGCCCGGCACCGCCGGCGCAGGCGCCCACCGGCTGACCTTCTCTGCTCAGGACGTCGCCGCGTCCCGGTCCGCCGGCGATTCCTCGGCCGCGCGCCGCCGGGCGCGCCGGCCACGTTCCCGCTCCGCGGCGGCGACGTCGCGAGCGCGGGCGGCCTCGCGCGGCCTGCCCTCGCGCTCGGCCTCCGCGGCGTGCTGGATGTGCAGGCGGGCCGCGCGCTCGTGGAGGTCGGCCGCGCGCTCGTAGAGGTCGGCCGCCATCTGCTGGGCCTCCGACGCCGTCGGCGCCTCCGGTGCGGCGTAATCGCGGTCCTGCCGCTCGTCGCCGCTGGGTGCCCGCTCAGGCGGCTGGCTGCTCATCCGTTGGGTCATCAGCGTGGCCGCCGCCCCCCCCCGCGGCGGCGAGGGCCGTCGCACGCCTGCGCTCCTCGCCCTGCCGGCGGAGCGTGCGCGCCTCCCGCACGACCGTCTCCCGCTTGTCGGAGTTCGCGAGGATGGAGTCCACGACGTTCCCGATGCTGGAGAACAGCTTCTCCCGCCGCGGGTCGACCCACGGCGTGCTCCGGCGGAAGAGCGCATCGTCGAGCGATGCCTCCGCGTGCTCGAGCTGCACGAGCCCCCCGAGCCCGATCGCCCGGCGCACCGCGTCCGACGGCAGAAGGCGGAACCGCTCGCCCCGGCGGGCGCAGCGCCGCTGCGCGTCGATCAGGAGCTGGAGCCCGCGCAGGTCGCAGAACCCCAGGCCGCGCAGGTCGAAGATGACCTCAGGCGACCCGCCGGCCTCGCCCAGGACCCGCCGGCGCAGGCGGTTGGCGGTGAACAGGTCGAGCTCACCGGTGAGGACGACCCAGCGCACCCCGGGCAGGTCGGCTGTGTAGATCTGCAGGAGCTGGTCCACCGCTCTCTCGACGCGCTCGATTCGAATCCCGGTCTCGGGCCTCCCCGAGCCGTTAAGGGTAGGCGCCCCGGAAGCGCCTGCATAGGGCTTTCCGGTGCCCCCGTCGTGCGCGGCGCGGCGCTCAGCGCAAGTCGCGGAGGCGCTCGTCGGCGACGCGCGCGCGCGCCCGGTCCTCCATCGCGTCCTGGCGGTGGCGCCGCGCGGACGTGCGGTGGTCGGCGGCGCGGCGGCGATCGACCCGGAACCCGGTCTCGAGCCCGGTCGCCGCGAGCTCGTGGGCGCGGGCGGCGCGCTCGTGGGCCTCGGCGGCCAGCGCGAAGCAGACCGCGCTCTGCTCCAGCGCCTTCCGGGCATGCTCCTGCGCGTCGCGCAGGTGGTGGCTCGGCCCGACATGCGGTCTGCCGCCCCCTGAGATCTCGCGCAGGCGCTGGCGGATCTCGGCGAGCCGTTCGCCGGCCAGCCGCGCCCGCTCCCGGGCGATCATGCCCCGCTCGAGCGTCACATCCATCGGGGTGCTGTCGTCGCCCATCGGTTCGAGGATACGCCGGGCACGAGCCCCGGTCACCGCCGGGCGCTTGCGCCCGCGGTCACACGCCCGCGTCCTCCATGAGCAGTATCGCGCCGCGGACCTCGCCGTCGGCCGCGAGCGGGGTGGTCCGCACGCGGCACACGATCGACTTCCCACGCCGGTTGATGGCCTCGAGCTGGACCTCCCCGTCCACCGCACCACCGGCGAGGATGTTCCGGACCGCCTCCCGCAGCTGGGAGACCGGCAGCCCG
>DATFWK010000215.1:0-4833 GCA_035259345.1 Miltoncostaeaceae bacterium
GGCAGGCGCGACAGGTCGGCCTGGATGAGCATCCGCCACACCGTCGGCGGCGCGCAGAAGCTGTCCACCCCGCAGCGGTCGAGCACGTCGAGCACGCTCTCGGCGTCGAACTTGGAGTAGTTCATGACCAGCACGGTCGCCTCCGCGATCCAGGGGGCGAACACGTTGCTCCATGCGTGCTTTGCCCAGCCCGGGGAGGAGATGTTGAGGTGGACGTCGCCGGGCTCGAGGCCGATCCAGTACATGGTCGAGAGGTGCCCCACCGGATACGACGCGTGCGTGTGCTCCACGAGCTTCGGCTTCGCGGTCGTGCCGGAGGTGAAGTAGAGGAGCAGCGTCTCCGACGCCCGCGTGGCGGCGTCCGGGACGAAGGCCTCGTCGGCGCTCTCGGCGTCCGAGTAGTCGAGCCAGCCGGCGGGCGCGTCGCGCACAGCGATCCGCGTGTAGCCGCCCTCCACGCCGCCGAACTTGCCGGCGTCGGCGCCGCCGACGACCACGTGCCGGGCACTGCCGCGCTCCAGGCGGTCGCGGAGGTCCGCTGCCGTGAGCAGCGTCGTGGCCGGGATGACGACCGCGCCAAGCTTCATCGCGGCGAGGAGCGTCTCCCAGAGCTCGACCTGGTTGCCGAGCATGAGAATGATCCTGTCGCCGCGGGCGACGCCCTGGGCGCGGAGCCAGTTGGCCACGCGGTTCGAGCGCTCGGCCAGCTCCCGGAAGGTCCACGAGGCCTCTGAGCCGTCCTGCTCGACGATCCACAGCGCCGTACGGGCGCCGCGCTCCGGGTCGGCGGCGACCGCGTCGAAGTGCTCGAGGGCCCAGTTGAACTCCTCGAGCGCCGGCCACCGGAATTCCCGCACGGCGGTCTCGTAGTCCTCACGGTGGGCGAAGAGGAAGTCGCGTGCCTCGTAGAAGGCGCGCGCCCCGGCCGTCGTGCTGATCATGGTCCCACCTCGCGCAGTCGCTGCCCTGCCGAGACCCTAGTCGCCGGCCGGCGCCCGCGGGAGCCGCCCCTTCGGCCGCTACCTCCGGCCCAGCGCCGTCGCCGACATGACCTCGCGGACCGAGCCGTCCTTCAGGACGACGACCTGTCGCAGCGGCCGGCCGTCCGGCCCGAGGATCGCGACGTCGGCCGGGTCGCGGCGCGATCGCAGGCGGCGGAACCAGGCCACGACGGCGTCGAGGGTCCACGCGACCACGCGGTCGACGACGACCGCCTGCGCCGCCTCGACGACGACCACCATGCCCTCGGACGGGCTCGGCCCGAGGCGGTCCTCACCGGGCCGGGTGCGGTCGGAGGAGTCGACCTCGACGGCGATCCCGTACTCGGCGCCCTCGGCCAGGAGTTGCGCCGCGAGCACCGCGATGTCGGTGGCCGGGCGGGTGCGCCAAGCCGTCTCGTTCGGGATCAGGACGATCCGGACGTCGGGAGCGCGGTAGGGGGCGAACCGGCTCATGCTCCGCCCTTCGCCGCCGCGCGGGGCGGTCCTGCCGGGCGTGGCGGTCCTGCCGAGGCCCGGTGGGCAAGCGCCACCGGGCCCGCAGGTCAGGACGCCTTGCGCTCCTTCACGAGCGCCGTGAGCTTCGGCACGACGTCGTTCAGGTCGCCGATGACGCCGAGGTCGCTGAAATCGAAGATCGGGGCGTTCGGGTCCTTGTTGATCGAGACGATCGTCTGCGAGGTCTGCATGCCGACCTTGTGCTGGATCGCCCCGGAGACGCCGGCGCCGATGTACAGCTTCGGCGAGACGACCTTGCCGGTCTGGCCGACCTGCGTCGGGTAGGGGTACCAGCCCGAGTCGACGACCGCGCGCGTCGAGGCCACCGCGCCGCCGAGGGCGGATGCCAGCTCCTCCAGCAGCGAGAACTTCTCCGGCGCCCCGAGCCCGCGGCCGCCGGTGACGAGGATGTCCGCCTCCTCGATGGAGGGCCCGCTCTGCTCCTCGTGCGCCTGCTCGACCATCTCGGCCCGCGTGGAGAAGTCCTCCAGCTGGACGGGGATGTCCTCGAGCGACGCCTCGCCGCCGGTCTCGGCCGGATCGAACGCGCCGGCGCGGGTGATCGCGAGCCGCGGCGTGGAGGTCCATCCCACGTCCACCAGGATCGTGTCCCCGAGCGCCGAGCGCTTGCCGATCACGCCGTCGCCGTCGCGCTGGAGGTCCGTGAGGTCCCAGTTGAGGCCGGCGCCGAGGCGCGCGGCCACGCCGCCCGCGACATCGGAGGCCAGCACCGAGGCGGCGAAGATCACGGTGTCGAAGCCCTGCTCCTGCACGAGCTTGCTGATGACGTCGACGCGCGGCTGGGGGAGGGGGGCCTCGAGGGCCGGGTCGTCCGCCACGAAGACGCGCTTCGCGCCGTAGCGCCCGGCCGTCGCCGCGGCCTCGCGGACGCCGGAGCCGGCGACCACGCCGGCGACCTCGGGGTCGAGCTGCGCGGCCTTGGCCAGCACGCCCAGCGCGCCGCGCTGGATCGCGGGCCCGTGATGCTCGAGGAAGACCAGGGTGCTCATACCAGCTTCCTTTCCAGCAGGAACTCGAAGATCTTCTGGGCGCCGCTGCCGTCGTCCTCGACCTTGATCGTCTCGCCCCGCGAGGGTGGCGGGCTGAGGGCGAGGACCGTGGTGCGGCTGCCGGCCTCGCCGGCGCTCCCGGCGTCGACGCCGACGTCCGCGAGCGTCTTCACCTCCTGGGGCTTCTTCTTCGCGCCCATGATCCCCTTGAGGGACGGGTAGCGCGGCTCGTTGAGCGAGTCGGCGACGCAGAGCACCGCCGGCAGCGGGGCGCGGATCTTGTCGTAGCCGAACTCCGTCTGGCGCTTGGCGGTGGCCTGGCCGTCGGCGACCTCGAGCTCGGAGATCTGGCTGATGACCGGCATCCGAAGACGGTCGGCAACGGCGGCCCAGAGCACGGCCCCGTCGCCGTCCGACGCCTGCTGGCCGAAGAGAACGAGGTCCGGCGACTCGGCCTGGAGCGCCGCCGCCAGCACGTTGGTCGTCGCGACCATGTCCGAGCCCGCGGCCCCGTCGTCGGAGACCAGCACGGCGCGGTCGGCGCCCATCCCCAGCCCCTTGCGCATGGACTCGAGGGCGCGGCTCGAGCCCATCGAGACGAGCACGACCTCGCCGTCGCCGGCCGCCTCCTTGATGCGCAGGGCCTGCTCCACGGCGTTCAGGTCGTACTGGTTGAGGGACCGGTCGCCCGAGCGGTCCATCCGCTTGGTGTCGGGGTCGATGTGCCGGTTCGGACCGGGGTCCGGCACCTCCTTCACGCAGACTGCGATCTTCATTCCGCCCCCCTGGAGCGCTCGCGAATGTCGCGAGGATCGTACCCGCGGCGTTCATCCGGCGGCTTTCGCGGGGATGATCCACACGTGATCGCCCCCTAGGGATGGCCGTCACCTTGACACCTGACACCTATAACTGCAGATTGCACCTATGAGCGAGGCGACGAACGGAGCCGACCCGGGCGGGCCCGGCGGCAACCACCGCAAGCCCGAGGCCCAGCCGCACCCGCGCATGTGGCTCCAGCCCTTCCTGCTGCTCGCGCTCGAGCAGTGGGAGAGCCACGGGTACGAGCTCATCCGGCGGATGACCGCCTTCGGCTTCGAGGCGCTCGACCGCGGCAGCGTGTACCGGGTCCTGCGCCAGCTCGAGAAGGACGGCCTCGTCAGCTCGGGCTGGGACACGTCCAAGGAGGGACCGGCGCGCCGGCTGTACTCGCTCACCGACGCCGGACGTGACTACCTCAACATGTGGGCGTCGGCGCTGCGCGGCTACCAGTCGATGCTCGACCAGTTCTTCACGCTCTACCCGCCGCCGAAGCCCGCGCAGCAGGGAGCGGCGTCCCAGGCGAAGGCGCGCCGGTGACCGCCCGCCGCGGCTCCGCGAGGGGGCCGCGCGCGTGAGCGAGCCGCCGCCACCGTCGCCGGACGAGGTCCTCCGCGCGATGCGGGAGGCGTACGACCAGGCGTTCGAGGGCTGGTCGAAGACCATGCAGGACATGGTCGCGAGCGAGGAGTTCGCCTCGGCCTCCGGGCAGATCCTCCGTCAGTACGTCGAGATGCAGGAGGCGCTCAGGGCCGCGACGCGGGCCACGGCCGAGAGCATGCTGCTGCCGACCGCCGACGACCTCGCCCGCATCGCCACGCTCGTCGTCAACGTCGAGCGCAAGGTGGACGAGGTCTCCGACGAGGTGCACGGGCTCGCCGGCCGCCTGGCCGCGATCGAGAGCGCCCTCGAGGCGCTCCGGAAGGGGGCGGCCAAGCCCGCCGCCGCCAAGAAGCCTGCGCCGAAGCCGCGGCAGGCGAGCCGGTCGGCGGCCACGAAGCGCGGGTCCTCGCGCGCCCCGAAGGCCGGGGACGGCTCCTAGCCCCCCGTGCCGGCCGCGACCAGCCAGGAGGAGGCGCCGGCCGGGCAGCGCGACACGGCGGACCTCGCGGGCGCCATGGCCCGCGCGCGCGTCCTTGCCGCCGCCGCGGGGGTCCGGACCGGGACCAGCGTCAAGGACGTCGTCTGGACGCGCAACAAGACCACGCTCTTCCGCTACCGGCCGATCGCCCCCAGGGCCCACGCCACGCCGGTGCTCCTGGTCTACGCGCTCATCAACAAGCCCTACATCCTCGACCTGCGCCCGGAGAACAGCTTCGTCCGCCATCTGCTCGGGCACGGCTACGACGTTTTCCTGATCGACTGGGGCACGCCGGGATGGGAGGACCGCGGCACCACGCTCGACGAGCTCGTGGGGGAGCACCTGCCCAAGGCGGTCGCCCGAATGGAGCGCGCCGGGGCGGGCGGTGAGTACACGCTCTTCGGCTACTGCATGGGCGGCACGATGGCCG
>DATFWK010000216.1:0-21798 GCA_035259345.1 Miltoncostaeaceae bacterium
GCTGGCCGGCAAGGAGTACGGCACCGGCTCGAGCCGCGACTGGGCGGCGAAGGGCACCCTCCTGCTGGGGGTCCGCGCCGTCATCGCCGAGTCGTTCGAGCGCATCCACCGCGGCAACCTGGTCGGGATGGGCGTGCTGCCGCTCCAGTTCGCTCCGGGCGAGAGCGTCGCGTCGCTCCGGCTGACGGGCCGGGAGATCTTCGAGATCACGGGCCTCGACCGCCTGGAGCCGCGGCAGACGCTCACGGTGCTGTGGGCACGGGAGGACGGCGCCGAGGGCAGCTTCGCGGTGCTCGCCAGGGTGGACGGCCCGACGGAGCTCGGCTACCTCCAGAACGGGGGCATCCTCCCGATGGTCCTCCGGAGGCTGCACCGGGGCGACTAGGCCCGACCGCCCGACGGCCCCTCGAGCGTGTTAGGTACGGCGTGCCGCGCCGGGTCGGTGCGCGATGTTGCATGTTTGCCTGCGCACTTCTGCAACGGGAATTGTGGGAAACACAGCGAATTTGCATGCCCGCGCGTGGTACGAATCTGCACTTAACACGCTCAACATCGCGACATTTCAACCCTGCATCAGCCGGACCTAAGAGGTAGGCTCATCCGGATCACCGTGCGGGCTCTCGAGCCCGGTCCGCGCGCCCTCACCAACGACTGCGATAAGGGGTCCCATGCCTCGTCGTTTGCCAAAGCGGGCCGTTGCCCGTGCTCGAAACCCGGTGGCGTCACGGTATTGGCCCGCCGCAGTTGCCCTGGCGCTCGGTGGCGCGATCCTCGCGCCGGCGTTCGCCCTCTCCGCGAATCCCACGGACTCGTTCATCAAGACCGGGATGAGCCCGGGGCTCGCCCAGCTCGGAATCCACGAGCTCAGCCTGACTCCCCCCGACCCGGCCGTCGTCGACGCGACGCGCGCGCCCGGTGAGTTCAACCCCCTCGCCCCGGGCGGGGTCGGCAAGTACAACCTCCTCGTGACGCAGGCCGGCGTCAACACGACGACGTTCGGATACGCGGTCGACAACGTGACGCGGTTCACCCAGAACAACGTCTCCTACCCGGTCACCGTCCAGCAGGGCGTCCAGATCCAGGACATCCCGGTCGAGGTGCGGGGCGCGCTGATCTGGCTGCTCTCGCACACCGGCCAGCTGATCGCCAGCTCCAACGACGCCGACCGGACCGCCGCGACGATCCAGGTCGCGGTCTGGATCCTGGACGGGAAGGCCGACCCCGGCCTGCCCACGAACGACGACGGCATCAACGCCGACGCGCTCGCGCTGGTCCAGATGGCGAAGGACAACGCGGCGACCGCGCAGGACCAGGCCATCGCCCTCGACGGCCCGGTCGGCATCGTCGCGGCCGGCGACGGCTGCGGGGGAACGATCACGTTGAGCGGCCCCGCCGGGGAGATCGTCTTCCTCATGGTCACCTCGGCCGACGGGACGGTCTCCAAGCAGGAGGTCATCCTCGACCAGAACGGGTCCGCGGTCGTCAACGTCTCCGCGACGGCCACGGGCGTCGTCACGGTCCACGTCACAGGGCAGGGCACGGAGCTGAGCCGCCTTGACGGGCTCGCGCAGGCCCGCGACACCGACCCCGAGCAGATCATCACGCTCCTCGGCGGCTTCCAGGCCGACGCGAACGTCCCGGTGAACTGCGAGCCCCCGCCCCCGCCGGGCAACCCGCCCCCCGGCGTCCCGCCCCCCGGCGTCCCGCCGCCGGGCGTCCCGCCGGGCGTCGTGCCGCCGGGCGTCACCCCACCGGGCAGCACTCCGCCTGGCAGCACGCCGCCGGGCAGCACGCCCCCGGGTGGCACGCCGGCGAGCGTCGCGGCCGCCGCCGCGGGCGGTGTCGTCGCGGCCCCGACGCGCACGCGGCTTGCGATCGACAAGCGCGGCCCGGCCACGGCCAAGGCCGGCTCGGTCATCACCTACACCATCAAGATCACGAACGTCGGCAAGATCACCGCTCGCCGCGTCGTGCTCCGTGACGCGATCCCCGCCGACATGGGGCTCGCGGTGCGCGCGAAGGGCGTCACGATCCAGGACGGCAGCGTGGTCGTCAGCCTGGGCAACATGCGCCCGAAGGCCTCGCGCACGATCAAGCTGAAGATGCGGATCAACCGCTCGGCATTCCGCGCCCAGCTGAACGTCGCGAGCGCCAGCGCCGCGAACGCCGGCAGGGTCGCGGACGACGCGCTGACCCGCCTGCAGCGGATCGAGGCGGTCCGCGCCCCGGCCGTCACCGGCTGAGCAGTACCAGCGGAACCCCGGAGCCGGGCTCAGCCCGGCCCGGGGTCACCGCGGCGCCCGCCCGCCGCTCCAGACCGGCGGCCGCTTCTCGAGGAACGCCCCGATGCCCTCCTGGGCATCGTCCATGAGCGCGTTGGCGCACATGGTGGCTGAGGCCCGTTCGTAGGCCTCGTCGAGCGGCAGCCCGAGCCCCTCGTGGAACGCGCGCTTGCCGAGGGCGACCACGGCGGGGCTCGCCGCGGCCACGGTACGGGCGAGCGCGGTGGTGGCCTCCACCAGCTCGTCGGCACGGACCACGTCGGTCACGAGGCCCCACGTGCGGGCGGTCGCCGCGTCGATCGGCTCGCCGGTCAGGAGCATGCGCATCGCCCGCCGTGGGCCCACGGCGCGCACGAGCTCGACCATGGGCGTCGTGCAGAAGAGCCCGATGCGCACGCCGGGCGTGGCGAAGCGGGCGTCCTCCGACGCGACCGCGAGGTCGCAGGCCGCGACCAGCTGGCACCCGGCGGCGCTGGCCATGCCGTGGACGCGTGCGACGACCGGCACCGGGAGCTCGTGGACCGTGCGCATGAGCTCCTCGCACGCGGCGAAGACCTCCTCGTACGAGGCGGGGTCGCCGCCGCGCAGCTCGGTCAGGTCGTGGCCCGCCGAGAAGGCCGGGCCGGCGCCGGCCACCACGACCGCGGCGGCCGACTCGTCCGCGGCCTCGAGCAGCAGGTCGCGCAACGTCCGCATGAGCTCCAGCGAGAGGGGGTTGCGCTTCTCCGGCCGGTTCAGGGTGAGCGTGACGATCGGGCCGTCCCGCTCGCTCAGCACGAGGTCTGGCATGGGGCCTCCTCTGGCCGTTCGGTGCCGGGCCCTCGGCCCGGGCTCGTATCATCGTCCATGTGCGACGTCTGGTGCCGGCCGTGGTCATCACGCTTGCGGCCGCCGTGCCCGCCGCGGCCGCGCCGGCGTTCCGCGCCTCCGTCGCGCCCATCCCCGCCGACGCCCGCGCCCGCATGACCCCGAGCGTCTGGCGGCCCGGCTGCCCCGTCGGGCTCGACGCGCTCCGGTGGGTGACCGTCCGTCACTGGGGCTTCGACGGGCGGGTTCACGCCGGGGTGCTCGTCGTCAACCGCGACGCCGCCCCGGCCGTCGTGGCGGCAATGCGCAGCCTGTACGCCGCGCGGTTCCCCATCCGGCGGATGACGCCCATCGAGGCCTACGGCGGCGACGACTTCCGCTCGATCGAGGCGGACAACACCTCCGCGTTCAACTGCCGGCGGGCGACCGGATCGTCCAGCTGGTCCGAGCATGCGTTCGGCCGGGCGGTCGACGTGAACCCGATCGAGAACCCCTATGTCGCGGCGGGCAGCACCGCCCATCCGGCGAGCCGGACGTACCTCGACCGCTCCCGTGTGCGGGTCGGCATGGCCGTCGCCGGCAGCGCGCTCGTCCGGGCGTTCGACGCCGTCGGCTGGGGCTGGGGCGGGCGCTGGAGCGGGCCCCGCGATTACCAGCACTTCTCGGCCGGCGGGCGCTGAGTCCCGCCATCCCCGGGTCGGATAGCCTGGGGCGGTGGGGCGCTATGCGGGCATGAGCCAGGGCGCGCCGTCGGACGAGGTCCGGCGGATCCTCCTGCGCTACCGGCGGCTCGCCGTCGTCGGCCTGTCGCCGACCACCTCGCGGCCGAGCTACCGCGCAATGGTCCACATGCGCGCCTACGGCTACGACATCACGCCGGTCAACCCCGGGTGCGACACGGTCCTCGGCTTCGAGTGTGTCCCGACGCTCGCGGACGCCGCCGCGAAGGGGCCGCTCGAGATCGTGGACATCTTCCGGAAGGTCGAGGACATCCCGCCGATCGTCGACGAGGCGATCGAGCTCGGCGCGAAGGTGATCTGGATGCAGCTCGGGCTTGCCGACGAGGCCGCGGCCGACCGCGCCCGCGCCGCCGGGATCGAGGTCGTGATGGACCGCTGCGTGAAGATGGAGCACTGCCGTTACTTCGGCGGCCTGAACATCGTCGGGCTCTCGACCGGCGTGGTCGCCTCCCGCCGCTTCGAGGCGTTCGCGTGAACGAGGACGGGCGCGCCTTCGGCTTCGACACGCTCGCGGTCCACGCGGGCCAGCGCGTCGACCCGGTGACCGGGGCCCGCGCCGTGCCGATCTACCAGACAGCGGCCTACGTCTTCGAGGACGCCACCCACGCGGCGGACCTGTTCGACCTCAACCGCTTCGGGAACATCTACACGCGGATCATGAACCCGACCACGGCGGTGTTCGAGGAGCGGGTCGCGACCCTCGAGGGCGGCGTCGGGGCCCTCGCGACGGCCAGCGGCCTGGCGGCGCAGGCGGTGGCCGTGCTGACGCTGCTCGAGTCGGGCGACGAGATCGTCGCCTCGACCAACCTCTACGGCGGCACGCACAACCAGCTGGCGATCACGATGCGGCGGCTCGGCATCACGACCACCTTCGTCGCGCCCGGCGACTTCGCCGCGTGGCGCGAGGCGATCACGCCGCGCACCCGGCTGCTGTACGGCGAGACGATCGGCAACCCGCGCCTCGATGTGCTGGACATCGCCGAGGTCGCGGCCATCGCGAACGAGGCGGGGCTTCCGCTGCTCGTGGACAACACGTTCGCGACGCCGTACCTCTGCAACCCGATCGCGCACGGGGCGCACCTCGTCTGCCACTCGGCGACCAAGTGGATCGGCGGCCACGGCACCACCATCGGCGGGATCCTGGTGGACGGCGGCACCTACGACTGGGCGACCGGCGCGTTCCCCGGCCTGGTCGAGCCGAGCGCGGGCTATCGGGGCATGCGCTTCGCGGAGACGTTCGGCAACTTCGCGTTCATCATGAAGGCGCGGGTCGAGACCATGCGGGACCTCGGCCCGGCGATGTCGCCGTTCAACGCCTTCCTGATGCTGCAGGGCCTCGAGACCCTCTCGCTGCGGATGGATCGCCACGTCGCGAACGCCGCGGCGCTCGCTGCCTTCCTCGACGACCACGCAGCGGTGGAGTGGGTGAGCTACCCGGGCCTGCCCGCCAGCCCGTGGCACGAGCTGGCCGAGCGCTACCTGCCGGCGGGCGCCGGCGCGACGCTGACGTTCGGCATCCGCGGCGGGCGCGAGGCCGGCGAGCGGTTCATCGAGGCCTGCCAGCTCTGCTCGCACCTGGCCAACGTCGGCGACGCCAAGACGCTGGTCATCCACCCGGCCTCCACCACCCACCGCCGCCTGGACGAGGCCGCGCTCGCGGCGACCGGGGTCACCGAGGACATGATCCGCATCTCGGTCGGCATCGAGACGCTCGACGACATCGTCTGGGACGTCGACCGCGCGCTCGGGGTCGCCACCGGCTGATGGAGCCGTCGGTCGACAGCCTGCTCCTGGCCGACTGGGCCGAGATCGTGAACGGCAAGCTCTACCTGATGGGCGGCGGGTTCTCGGCCATCCAGATGGTGGCCTTCGACCAGACGCACCGCTGCGCGCTGGCGGCGGCGCTGCGCGTGCCGTGGGAGCACACGAACCGGGTGCTCGACTTCGCCGCGCACCTCGAGACCATCGACGGGGACGCCCTCGACTGCTGGAGCCTCCAGGGTGAGCTCGAGGCCGGCCGCGCGCCCGGCCAGCGCGGCGAGGACTCGATCACGATGCTCGCCACGCCGGTCGAGATCAAGGTCGACGGCCCGGTCGACCTGGTGCTGCGCTTCCGGTTCGCCGAGGACCTCCGCTCGCTGCGCTTCAAGGTGCTCGCCGGCCCGCCGGTCGAGCACGAGGCCTAGGGCCAGGCGACACCGGCCTCGGCCAAGAGCGCGCGCAGCGGGGCGCCGACGCCCGGGGCGGCGGCCAGCACGCCGGGCGGCCGCTCCCCCTCGGGCGGGATCTCCTCGAACGTGCCGCCGGACTCGCGGACGACGAGCGCGCCGGCGGCCCAGTCCCAAGGCGAGAGCCCCCACTCGTAGAAGCCGTCGAGGCGTCCGGCGCCGATCCACGCCAGGTCGAGCGCCGCCGACCCGAGCCGGCGGATGTCCCGCACGCGGGACACGACGTGGAGCAGGATCTCCGCCTGCTCCGCCCGCACGTCGGCCCGATACGAGAAGCCGGTGCCGACGAGCGCCTCGTCGAGCGACGGCCCGGGGTCGAGGGCGAGCGGCCGGGCGTCGAGGCGCGCGCCCTGGCCGCGGACCGCGGTGAAGGTCTCGCCGCGGGTCGGGTCGTGGACCACGCCGATGCTCGGGCCCTCCTCGTCGGACGCCGCGACGGACACGGACCACTGCGGGATGCCCCAGAGGTAGTTGACGGTCCCGTCGAGCGGGTCGACCAGCCAGCGCACCCCGCTTCGTCCCTGCCGGCTCGCCCCCTCCTCGCCCTGGAGGGCGTCCTCGGGTCGCTCGGCACGCAGCATGCCGACGATGAGCCGCTCGGCATCGCGGTCCGCGTCGCTCACCAGGTCGGTGCGGCTGGTCTTCGACGCCACCCCGGTCGCCGGCGCCCCGAAGCGCTCGAGCAGCAGCCCGCCCGCCGCGCGCGCGGCGCGGACCGCCAGCTCCAGGAGCATCGCTGGGTCGGGGCTGCCGCTCAGCGCGGGTCGGGGGGCGGCACGGCGAAGAGCTCGACCAGGTTCCCGGCCGGGTCCCGGACGAACCACCGCTCCTCACCCCAGATCCTGTCGGCCTCCCGCGGCTCCGCCCCGTGCGCGCGGCAGCGGTCGAGCGTCGGGTGGAGGTCGTCGACCTGGAGTGCCAGGTGGGCGACCGAGTCCGGCGCGCCGGGACCGTCGAGCAGGTGCACGTGGTCGCCGTCGCCGAACCGGAACCACGCGCGCCCGGCCAGGTTGGGGATCCGCTCCATGCCGATCGCCTGCTCGTAGAAGCGGCAGCAGTCCTCGAGCAGATCGTCGGGCACCTGGACCGAGGAATGCTGCAGTCGGACGGCGCCCACGCGCCTATGCTGCCACATCGCCGCGCACGGCCCTGCGGACCTGATCGTCGCCGGCGCGGCGCTGCGCTCGGGCCACGACGGCTGGCGCTCGCACCAGGCACTGCTGGTGCGGGGCGGCCGGGTGGCCTGGCTGGGCGATCTCGCCGGAGCGCGGGCGCGTGCCGGCCGGCGGGCGACGACGCTCGACCTGGGCGGTGGCTGCGCCGTGCCGGGGATCACGGACGCCCACCTGCACCTGCTCGGGCACGCGCTCGTGCTCGATCAGGTCCGGCTCGAGGAGGCCGGCAGCCTCGGCGACATCAGCGCCGCCGTGTCCGGGCGGGCCGCGACGCTTGCGCCGGGCGGTTGGGTCGTCGGGCGGGGCTGGGACCAGGAGCGCCTCGCCGAGCGGCGCATGCCGGACCGGCGCGACCTCGATGCGGCCGCGCCGGGCGTGCCCGTGGTGCTGACGCGCGTCTGCGGTCACGTCCTCGTCGCGAGCGGCACCGCGCTCGAGCGGGCCGGGATCCGGGCGGGCACGCCGGACCCGGCCGGCGGCGCGATCGACCGCGACGCCGGCGGCGAGCCGACGGGGGTGCTGCGGGAGCGCGCGATGGACCTCGTCCGCGGGCTCGTCCCGCGGCCCCACCCCGGCCGGATGGCCGAGCTCCTGACGGGCGCGCTCCGCCGCTGCCTGGAGCTCGGGATCACCCAGGTGCAGACGGACGACGTCGACTCGGCGGGCGGTCTCGAGGCCGCGCTCGACCTCTTCCGGGCGTGCGCCGGGCCGGACGGCGTCCCCGTCCGCGTGACGCTCATGATCCCGATCCGCGTCTTCGACGAGGCGCGGAGGATGGGCATCGGCACCGGCTGGGGCGACGCCTGGCTGCGAGCCGGCCACGTCAAGGTCTTCGCGGACGGTTCGCTCGGCGCTCGCACCGCGGCCCTTCGCGCCCCCTATGCGGACGCGCCGGGCACGACGGGCATCCTCACGTACGAGGACGCCGAGATGGCTGAGATGGCCGCGCGCGTCCACGCCGCGGGCTCGCAGCTCGGGGTGCACGCGATCGGCGACCGGGCGAGCCACCAGGTCCTCTCCGCCGTGGCCGCGGCGCAGCGGGCGCACCCGCGGCCCGACGCCCGCCACCGGGTCATCCACTGCCAGATCACCGGACCGGACACGCTGCGGGCCTACCGCTCCGCCGGCATCGTCGCCGACGTCCAGCCGGTGTTCCTCGGCACCGACGCGGCCTGGCTGGTCGAGCGGGTCGGAGACGAGCGGGCCGCCGCCTCCTACGCCTGGCGCTCGATGATCGAGCTGGGCATCCCGGTCGCCACCGGCTCCGACTGCCCGATCGAGCCGCTCGACCCGGTCGCGGGACTCGCCTGCGCGGTCACGCGCACGGACCGGCGGGGCAGGCCGCCGGGCGGATTCGCGGCCGACGAGCGGCTGACGGTCGCCCAGGCGCTCGACGGCGCGACGCGGGGCGCGGCCTTCGCGACGTTCGAGGAAGATGTGCGCGGGACGCTCGAGCCAGGGATGCTCGCCGACCTCACCGTGCTCGACCGCGACCCGTTCCTCATCCCGCCGGAGGAGCTGTGGTCGCTTCGTGCTCGCGTCGCGCTGATGGAGGGGCGTCCGGTGGAGGCTCAGCCCCTTGCACCCCCATCCAGCCGGCCATCGCGAGCAGGAGGATGACGGCGCCGGCCCCGAGCGCCAGGGCCGCGGTGCCCGGGGTGTCGCCACCGGCGGCCGCCAGCCCCACGGCGCCGATGATCCCGCCGCCCACCGCGACCGCGCCGATCGTGCCCAGCCGGAGGATCGCCGCCTCGCGCTCCCAGGCGACCCCGTCCCGGGCCTCGAGGGACCAGTGGGCGAGCTCCCACACGATCCAGAGGACGGCCGCGAGCACCGGCGCCCCGGCGTCGGGCAGGCGGTCGAGCGCCAGCCCCAGCGAGTAGCCGCCCGCCATGAGGGCGACCGCCCACGGCAGGACCCTCGCCCGGCCGACCCCGATGGCGGCGGCGACGGCGACGGCCGCCGGCACCGACAGGGCCGCGAGGCGCCCGTCGGGCCCACCGCCGACGGCGATCCAGGCCGCGGACCCGGCGGCGAGCAGCGCCGCCGCCGCCCCGGTCGCCCGTCTCAGACGATGCGGGCCGAGCGCCGTCGTTCGATCACCTCCAGGAGCGCCGTCTCGAGCGGCTCGCCGCGGGACCAGCGGGCGGTGGCCACGCCCATGCGCGAGAGCTCGTCGCGCAGCCCCTCGCGCCGCAGTCGCCAGAGGCGGCGAGCGAGGTCGTCCCCCGGCTCCGGCTCGCCGAGGAAGGGCTCGGGCGCGACCTCGATGATCGCGACGTCGAATCCCCGGGCCGCGAGGTCCGCCAGCGCCCAGGTGGTGCGCCGGTCGAGCAGCGGGGAGAGCGCGAGCACCAGCGAGCGCGGCGGGAGCGTCCGGGCGGGGATCGCGTCGACGCCGGTCCAGGCCTGGCTCAGCGTGAGCCGCGTGTCGAGGAGGGCGTCCACGATCCGGTAGAGCTGGCGCGGCCCGATGCCCGGCTCCAGCCAGCGCAGCACCCCGCCGAAGCCGACGAGCCCCAGGCGGTCGCGGCCGCCGAGGTACCGGCGAGCGAGCGTCGCTGCCGCGCGGACGGTCATCTCGAGCGTGCTGTCCTCGGCGGCCCCGGTCTCGGAGAACGCGTCAACGAACAGGACGACGTCGGTCGCGCGCTCGGGATGGCGCTCCGTCACCTGCAGCACCCCGCCGCGCCGGGCGGTCGCCCGCCAGTTGATGCCGTGCACCCGGTCGCCGGGGGCGAACGGGCGGACGCCCGCGAACTCGATCCCGTCGCCGACCGCCGTCGAGACCTGGTCGCCTGCAAAGGCCTGGGTGCGCCGCGGGCGCGCGATCGAGCGCAGCGCCTCCTCACGCGGATAGACGCGGAGCGGGCGAACCGGCAGCGTCTGGCCCTCGTAGACGAGCAGGCCGACGGGGTCGCGGGACCGCAGCACCAGCGAACCGAGCCGGTAGGCGCCCCAGCGCCGGCACTCGAGCACCAGGTCCGTCTGGCGGGCGTCGCCGCCGGGGAGCCGGACCGCGACCGGGTTGACGGCGTCCTCGAGCGCCAGGCCCTCCGGCATCCGCATCAGGAGCTCGAGCGCCGCGACCGGGTGCGCGGCGACGATGCTGAGCCGGGCGCCGATACGGGCCCCCTGCAGCGCGTGGTCGTGCTCGAGGTCGAGGTCGCCGCGCAGCCCCGGGTCGCGCGCGAGCATCAGGCCGAGCGCGAGCGCCAGGGCGAAGGGCGCGGCCAGGACCGCCAGCGCCGGCTGCCCGAGGGCCAGCCCGGCGAGCAGCAGGCCCGCCGCCAAGGCCGCCGTCGGCACCAGCCGTGCCGAGGCCCGCCGGGTCATGCCCTTGGGTCGCGCGGCGCCGGCGTCGGCACGCTCGCCAGGCAGTCGGCCACGATCTCCTCGGTCCGCACGCGCTGCACCCAGTACTCCGGTCGCAGGGCGATGCGGTGGGCGAGCGCGGGCCCGGCCACAGCCTTGACGTCATCCGGCACCGCGTAGTCGCGCCCGTCGAGCGCAGCGTTCGCGCGCGCCAGCTTCAGGAGCGCGAGGCCGCCGCGGGGGCTCGCGCCGACCTGCACCTTCGCGTGCGCGCGCGTCGCGGCGACGAGATCCACCATGTAGTAGCCGAGGCTGTCGTCGACGTGGACGGCCTCGACCCCGCGCTGCATGCCGGTGAGCTCCTCGCGCGTGATCGCCGGCGCCACGGTGGCCTCGTCCGACGCCCGGACGATCCGCCGCCGCAGCACCTCGAGCTCCTCGTCGCGCTCCGGATATCCGACCGAAGTCCGAAGGAGGAAGCGGTCGAGCTGTGCCTCGGGCAGCGGGTACGTGCCCTCGAACTCGATCGGGTTCTGGGTCGCGAGCACCAGGAACGGCCGGTCGAGGAGGTGGGTCTCGCCGTCCACCGTCACCTGGCGCTCCTGCATCGCCTCGAGGAGCGCCGCCTGCGTCTTCGGCGGCGCCCGGTTGATCTCGTCGCCCAGGACGAGGTTGGCGAACACCGGCCCCGGCCGGAACACCAGCTCGCCGGTGCGCTGGTCGTAGACGGACGCGCCCGTGACGTCGGAGGGCAGGAGGTCCGGCGTGAACTGGACGCGTGCGAAGGCGATGCCGGCGGCCTGGGCGAAGGACCGGGCGATGAGGGTCTTCGCCAGGCCCGGGAGGTCCTCGATCAGCACGTGCCCCTCGGTGAGGAGCCCCATCATCACGAGGCGAAGCGTGGCCGTCCGCCCGACGACCACCGCCCCGATCGCCCCGAGCACGCGCTCGGCCCGCTCGGCGAGCTGGGCCGGGGTCATGACCGGGGCCTCAAACAAGGCGCTCGAGCGCCTCGACGATCTCCTCGGTCTGACGCCGGTCGACCGCGCGCGGCGGCTCGCCCCAGAGCGCCTCCCACGCCTCGTCGCCGAGCGCCGCGCGAGCCGCGTCGTGATCCGCCAGGGCGACGCCCCGGGAGGCGAGCAGCGCGGCGGCGGGCTCGCGCAGGACCCGCCGCGACTCGGCTCCACCGGCCTCGAGCGCGCGCCGCAGGCCCGCGATCTCCGTCTGGAGGGCGGGCGACGGCGCGCCGCCGCCGCGCACGTGGGCCACCGGCGACCGGCCGCTCGGCGCGGCGGTGCCACGGATCCGCCGCACCGCGAACGGCGTGGTTCCCGCGGCCAGGAGCAGCGCCGCGATCTGGGAGAGCTCCGGCACGACGTTCGTCGCGAGCGCCACGCAGGCGCCGGTCCAGAGGAGCGCCAGGCCCGCGACCTGCCCGATCACGATGCGGGCGTCGCGCACGGCCTCGGAGCCGGCCGGCGCGCTCACGCCGTGGCCCCGGTCCCGGTGCGGACGGCCTCGAGCGCGGTGATCGCGTCCCGGCGCATCCGGTCGTCGATTGGGTGCCGGCTGAAGCGTGCCAGCTGGAAGAGGTCCGCCAGCCTGCGGGCGTCCGGGGCCGCCGCGCCGGCCCGGCTGAGGATGCGCGCCACGAACTCCCGCGAGGTCTCGAAGGGCTCGCGCGGGACGCCGGCGTCGGCGAGCGACCGCTCCATCTCCGCGTACGCCGCGATGACCGCCCGCCGCGGGTCCCGCTCGGAGCGCAGCTCGTCCAGCGACACGTCGATCGCCGCCGCCAGGGGCGCCGCGTCCACGTCGGCGTCCTCGTCCCCGCGCCGGCGCCGGCGCCGCTCCCAGAGGACGTAGCCGGCCCCGGCGGCGAGCAGCAGGATGCCCGCGATGTAGAGCGGTGGGCGGAATCCGCCGTTGCGATCCGGCTCGGGCGCGGGCGGCCGGGTCACGGTCGGTCCCCCGGCCTGCCCGGGCGGCGGCGCGGGCTGGCTGCGGGGCCTGGGCTTGACCGTCACGTTCGGCGTCGAGTGGAAGGTGTGGACGGGGCGCGGCCAGAGGAAGGCGGCGATGACGAGCGCCACGCCGCACACCAACATCGCGCCGGCCCGCGTCCAGAGCACGCTGTCCGGAGCCCCCGGGCGGATCCACCGGAACGGGCCGCGCTCGAGCGCCGGGAGCGCCGACAGCCCGCGCACGGCGAGGTAGAGGAGGCCCGCCAAGACCGCCGCCGCGGCCACGGCGTCGAGCGACGTGAGCGCCGTGCCGCTCGGGCGGTCGGTGTCGACGAGGATGTTGGCGTCCGCTCCGCGCGCGACGACCGCCACCAGGCCGGTGACCGCAACTGCCACCGCCGCGGCGGACGCGGCTCGCGTACCCCCGCTCACCACCCGCGAGGCTACTCGATCGGTGTGTCCGGATCCCCGTGGGGACGCAGGGCGACCACCAGGTCGCTGTCCAGCGCCCGGGCGATCCGGACCAGCGTCGAGAGGCGGGGCGGGGTGCCGCCGCCCTCGAGCCGCGCGATCGCCGACTGGGTCGTCCCGCAGCGCGAGGCCAGCTCACGCTGGGAGAGCCCCAGCGCCATGCGCCGGTCGGCGATGCGGCGGCCGATCGCGATGAAGTAGCGCTCGAGGTCCTCGCGGCTGCGCGGGTCGAGCGCGCGCCCGAGCCGGTACACGGCGTCGCCGGCGCGCTGGCGCCGTGCTCCGATCGCCTCTCCGTCAGCCATGAGCATGAGGATAGCGCTGCTGCTATGGACTGCCGAGGGGCGCTAGTCTTCCGCGCGTGTCAGAGCTCGAGCTCATCGCCCCGCGCGGCTACTGCGCGGGCGTCGACCGCGCGATCGAGACCGTCGAGCGGGTGCTCGAGGAGCAGGGCGCGCCCGTGTACGTCCGGGGCGAGATCGTGCACAACAAGCACGTCGTCGCCACGCTCGCCGGCAAGGGCGCGATCTTCGTGGAGACCCCCGACGAGGTGCCGCGGGGCCAGACGATCATCCTGTCCGCCCACGGCAGCGCCCCGGAGGTCTTCCGCCGCTGCGCGGAGCGCGGGCTGCGCGTGATCGACGCGACGTGCCCGCTGGTGAGCAAGGTCCACGCCGAGGTCCGCCGCTATGCGGGCCGCGGCGCCACGGTGCTGCTCGTGGGCCATGCCGACCACGACGAGGTGATCGGCACCCGTGGCGAGGCGCCGGAACGGGTCGTCGTCGTGGAGGACGTCGAGCAGGCGCGCGCGGTCGAGGTCGCGGACCCCGAGCGCGTCGCGCTCACCACGCAGACCACGCTGTCCCTGGACGACACGGCGGCGATCGTCGCCGTGCTCCGCGAGCGCTTCCCGGCGCTGCTCGAGCCCTCGTCCAGCGACATCTGCTACGCGACGCAGAACCGCCAGGACGCCGTGAAGCGCGCGGTCGGCACCGGTGCCGAGCTGGTGCTGGTCGTGGGCTCCCGGAACTCGTCGAACTCCCAGCGCCTCGTCGAGGTCGCCCGGGCCGGCGGGGCCGACGCCCACCTCATCGACCACGCGGGCGAGCTCGACCCGGCCTGGCTGGAGAGCACGACCCGCGTGGCCCTCACGGCGGGGGCGTCCGCGCCGGAGATCCTCGTGCTCGAGGTGGCGCGTGAGCTCGAGTCCCGCGGATACGTGCGGAGCGGCGAGGACCAGCCGAGCGCAGAGGGCGTCGTGTTCTCGCTGCCGGCCGAGCTCCGGGCCTCGGGCCGCGGCTGAGGCCCTGCTCGGAGCGGATTTTCCGCTCCGGGTGAGGCTGCAACGCAGGGGCCGGCGAACGAACGTCCTTGCGCCGCCCGCGGAGGGGTGCCCGAGCGCCCTGCGACGACCGCCGCGGGTGGGAAGATCCTGCAATTTCACCGGCTCGGGATCCCCACTCTTCGCCGCCAGGATGGCCGCTCCTTCCTGAAATCCGCCGTTGCGGCGCGAAATTGTCACCGAAAACCGGTGACAAATGTCCTTGAGCGCCCTTCCGGACCCAATACCGTCGGCCGCCGCTGGGGGGCAACGCTCGGGGGGCCGGGCCGATGGGGGGTGCCGCGATGCGGGAGACGATCCGGGCATGGCTGCGGGGGCGCCGGGGGGCGACGATGGTGCTGGCCGCGGTGCCGCTCGCGCCGCTGCCGATGTTCGGCAGCGTCGAGCATCCGCCGCCCCCGCCGCTCTCGGCCTGGATCACGGCCCCGGCGACGGCTGGGCCGGAGGTCGTCCCGCCGAGCCCCCTCGACCGGCGCCTGGACCAGCTCGTGCGCTACGCCGAGGGCTTCCAGGGCACCCCGTACGTCTGGGGCGGCGGCGGCCCGGGCGGCTTCGACTGCTCGGGCTTCGTCCGCTTCGTCTACAGCCGCTTCGGCGTGGGGATGGAGCACTCCTCGTACGCCCAGTTCGGGTCGTTCCCGAGGGTGGCCCGGACCGGGCTCCGCCGCGGCGACCTGGTCTTCTTCTCGGGCGCCGGCCACGTGGGCCTCTACATCGGCGGCGACCGCTTCATCCACGCGACCCACACCGGGGACTTCGTGCGGATCTCGAGCCTGGACGAGGGGTGGTACAGCTCGGGCTACGCCGGCGCCGTGCGGCCGCCCCTGTCCGTGCCGCCGTCGATGCCGAGGACGATGGGCTCGGCCACCGTCAGGCCCGAGGACAACCTCTGGGACAGCTCCGCCGGGTCGTCGGCGTAGCGCGGGTCGATCTCGATGTCGACGGCGGGCTCTCCGGCGCCGTCGCGCGCGACCTCGGCGCCGGCCGACTCGAGCCATCGCGCGTAGAGCCGGTTGAGGTCGCGGCGGGCGCTCTCGGGTGAGTCCGCGCCCTCCGCGTTCTTGATCGGGGAGAACTCCGTGGGGCGGTCCGCCTCGACGCTCACGGTCCGCTCGGCGAGGGGCAGGGCGTCGAAGATGAAGCTCTCGAACTTCACCGCGTTCGGCCGCTCCGGCTGGACGAGCCGGCCGGCGTCGTCGACGTAGGGCACGACCTTGTCGGCGCGGTGGAACGGCAGCTGGGCGCCGCCGGTGGTGATCCGCTCCACGAACGCGCGCTCGAGGCAGTGCTGGGCCACCGAGCCGGCCCAGAACACCAGCTCGCCGGAGGCGTCCCGCGCGTCGGCGAGGTCCCGCGGCAGGTCGCTGTACTCGACCAGGACCGTGCGCCCGCGGGACCGCGCGATGACCCCCATGCGCTCCTCGGGCGACCGTTTGCGGACGACGAGGTTGGACATCTCGGCCGAGGCCTGGGCGTGCCGGCCGACGAGCTCGGGCTTCGCCACGCGCACGAGCGGGTTGTCCACCTGGAAGGTGAAGAGCGTCTCGACGCCGCGGTCCCGCATCTGGCCGAGGAGGCCCTGGCGCGCGAGGGCGCGCAGCAGCCCGCCGTGGCCGTCCGGCGAGAGGGCCAGGTGGTCCGGCGCCTCGAGGAGGATCGCGCCGGTCTCGCGGTCCACCGCCGGCATCGTGCCCTGCACGAAGAAGACGATCGACTCCGGCGGGAGGCCGAACCAGCCGTGGCGCTCGAAGACCTCGCGGGTGTCACGGTCGTTCGCCGGCGAGGTCATCACGTACCAGGGAAGCTCGCAACCGCACCTCGCGCGCACGGCCGCGACCTTCGCGGCGAGGTGGGCGAACAGGATGCGCCCGGTGATCGGCGCGAACGGGAAGGCGCCCTTGGGCCCGTCGAAGCCGAGCCGCGTCCCCTGGCCGCCCGCGACGAGCACCGCCGCGACCCGGCCCGCGCGCAGGTGCGCCTCCCCGGCCTCGGCCGCGGCGCGCTCGGCCTCCCGCTCCTCCGCGGTCCGCGGCAGCGCGACGACGTCCGGCGGCTCGAGATCCTCCGGCACCTTCGGGCCCCCGCCGTCGCCGAGCACCAGCTCGTCCACCAGCGAGCGCACGAGGTCGAGGTCGAGCGAATCGATCTCCGCCTCGAGCCGGGCGCGGCCGTCCGGTTCGAGGCGCTCGAGCGCCCGCACGAGGTGTCCCTGGCCGGCCGCCTCCAGCCGCGCGGCGAGCCCCTCGTCCACCGCTACGCCGCCGGCCTGAGCGCCACCTTGACGACCCCCGGGGCCCGCTCGGCCATCAGCCGGTAGCCCTCCGGTCCCTCCTCGAGCGGGAGCCGGTGGGTCAGCATCGGGCTGGGCTCCAGCTTCCCGGCCTCGACCAGCTCCAGGAGGCGCGGGAGGTAGCGGCCGCCGGGCACCAGGCCGCCGGTGATCGTGATGTTCTTCAGGAACTGGTTGAACCAGTTGATCTCCGGCAGCTTGCCCATGAAGTGGTCCATGCCCAGGCAGGAGATCGTGCCGCCGGGCCGCACGCAGGCCTGCGCCGTCGCCATCGACTCGGGCCCGGAGATGGAGTCCATGACGGCGTGCGCGAGGTCCCCGCCGGTGTGCTCGCGCACGTGATCGAGCACCTCCTCGGTGTCCCGGGAGGAGAGCACCGACGTCGCGCCGAGGCGGGTCGCGAGCGCGAGCCGGTCCTCGTGGTGGCCGGTGCAAACGATCCGCTCGGCGCCGAGGGCGGCCGCCCCGTGGACCGCCGAGAGCCCGACGGCGCCGTCGCCGACCACGAGCACGTTGTCCCCGGCCTTCACTCCCGCGCCGACGAGGCCGTGCCAGCCGGTGGAGACGACGTCCACGAGCGGCAGGAGGGTGGCCTCGTGCTCCTCGCTCGAGAGGGCCTCGGGCATCGGCAGGAGCGTCGCGTCGGCGTGCGGGACGCGCACGTACTCGGACTGGCCGCCCTCGACGCCGCCGCCGTGCTGCCAGACGCGCGGCGCCCAGCCGAAGAGCGACCAACTCTCGCAGGACGAATGCAGGCCCTCTTGGCAATAGCGGCAGGTCCCGTCGTACACCATGCACGCGGCGAGCACGCGATCGCCCGGCCGCACGCATCGCACGTCGCCGCCGGTCTCCTCGACGACGCCGATGAACTCGTGGCCCACGCGCTGGCCCGGCTGGAAGCCGAACGCGTCCCCGGCGTTGTAGATGTGGAGGTCGGACCCGCAGATCCCGGCCATCGTCACCCGGACGATGGCGTCGGTCGGCTGCTGGATCCCCGGATCGGGGGCCTCGGCGACGCGCATCTCCTTCGTCGCATGGAACGTGACCGCCCGCACGGCGCCTCCTTCGGTCGAGCCGGAGGCCGAGCATACGCGCGGTTGAACGGGCCAGGCCCGGGAAATATCGTCGGCGACCCGACGACGCGGAGGCGCCCGATGGCGAGCGCAGAAAGCCAGGCAGCGGCACTCGGCGGCTTCATCGCCCGGATCGAGGGCGAGCCGCAGCGGGCCCACGTCACCTTCAAGCTCTCGGCCGGCCTCGGCGGCGAGGGCCTGACCTGCGAGGTTCCGGTCCGCCACCACGCGGTCACTGTGGACGAGCCGAAGAGCATCGGCGGCGGCGACCTCGGGCCGAACCCCGTCGAGGTGGCGCTCGCGGCGCTCGCCGGGTGCCAGGCCATCACCTACCGCCTCTGGGCGGCGAAGCTCGGCGTCCGCGTCGAGCGCATCGAGGTCGACGTGGAGGGCGACATGGACGTGCGCGGCTACGTGGGCATGGAGGACGCCGTGCGCCCGGGGCCGGGCGCCGTGCGCCTCCGCGTGCGTCTCGAGGGCCCGGAGCCGCCGGAGCGCTACCGGGCCCTCGCCGAGGCGGCGGACGCCCACTGCCCGCTGCTCGACTTCACCGCGAACCCCGTGCCGGTCGAGCGCGTGCTTGACCTCGGCGGCTAGCCCTCCTCACCGCCGCATCCGGGTGAGGTCGTCACGCCGCCTTCACCTCGGGCTCGGCCTCGGCGACGTCCAGCTCCACGACCTCTGCGGGCGCCCGGCGAGAGCGCACCCCGACGACGGTCGCGAGAACCCCGAGGCTCGCGGCGATCACGGAGACGACGACCGCCGCCTGGTAGCCGTCGAGGATCGCCTGGGGCGAGGTGTCCGAGCCGGTGACCCCGCTGCTCACCGCGGTGACCACGGCGAGCACAAGCGCCCCTCCGACCTGGAACGACGTGCTCACGAGCCCGCTGGCCAGGCCCTGCTCGTGGGCGGCCACCCCGTTGGTCGCCGCGATGTTGAGCGGCCCGTAGGCGAGCGCGAATCCGAGGCCGGCGAGCAGGAACGTGGGCAGCATGGCTCCCAGATAGCTGGAGTCGAGGCCGATGGGCAGGAAGAGCGCGTAGCCGATGCCCGTCGAGGCGAGGCCGGCGGCGATCACCCGCGGCAGGCCGAAGCGCATGACGAGCGGGCCGATCCGTGGCGCGAGCAGCGCCACGAGCATGCCGGCCGGGAAGATGGCCAGGCCGGTCTTGAGCGGTGACCACCCCCGTAGCGACTGGAGGTAGAGGGTCGCGATGAACTGGAACCCGAACCAGCCGCCCGTCAGCATCATCGCGCCCAGGTTGGCCTGGACGAGCGAGGCCGAGCGCAGGATGCCGAGGCGCACGAGGGGTGTCGCGGAGCGGCGCTCGATCGTGACGAAGGAGGCCAGGATCGCGCCTACCGCGACGAACGAGCCGAGCGTGCGCGCCGAGGCCCAGCCGACGTCCGGCGCCTCGACCACCGTGTAGACGAGCAGGAGCATCGCCGCGGTCAGGCTCACGGCGCCCCAGACGTCGAATGAGCGGGCGGACCGCGCCGCTGCGCGGTCGTGGGGGACCAGCTTGATCGCGCCGATGAGCGCAGCCAGCGCGATCGGGGCGGGCAGGAAGAAGACCCAGCGCCAGCCGATCTCGGTCAGCAGGCCGCCGAACACGAGACCGAGCGAGAACCCGGTCGCGCCGGTGGCCGTGTAGATCGAGATCGCCTTGTTGCGGGCCGGGCCCTCGGCGAAGCTCGTCGTGATGATCGAGAGGCCGGCGGGCGCCGTGAAGGCCGCGCTGATGCCCTTGATGAAGCGGGTCGCGATCAGCAGCGAGCCGTCGTTGGCGAGGCCGCCGAGCGCGGACGCGACGACGAAGACGGCCAGCGAGATCAGGAACATCCGCCGCCGCCCGAACAGGTCGGCGGCGCGGCCTCCGAGCAGCAGGAAGCCGCCGTAGCCGAGGACGTACGCGCTGACCACCCACTGCAGCGAGCTCGTGGACATCCCGAGGTCGGTCCGGATCGACGGCAGCGCGACGCCGACCATCGAGACGTCCATCGCGTCGAGGAAGATGGCGCCGCAGAGGACAAGCAGCATGCCCCACGCGCGGGCGCCGAGGCGCTGGGCAGCGTTCTGTACGGAAGCGTTCGAGAGGCTCATGGCGAGCCATCCTGGACGCGTCCGGAGCCTGGTACCAGAGTGTGATTATCCGGGTATCAGCAGCACCCGGCTTGTTCGGCGCCGATCGGACATACTGCACACCATGTCGACGAACGAAGTCCTGCGCCCTGCCCCCGCTGCGCCTGCCAGGCGGGCGCCGGACGGCCCCGAGCTCCGCCGCCGCGAGCTCGGCGCGTTCCTCCGCAGCCGCCGCGAGCGCATCCGGCCCGCGGAGGTCGGCATCGGATCACTCCGGCGCCGGCGCACCCCCGGCCTGCGGCGCGAGGAGGTCGCCCAGCTCGCGGGCGTCGGGGTCACCTGGTACACGTGGCTCGAGCAGGGCCGCGACATCCACCCGTCGGCGCAGGTGCTCGAGGCCGTGTCCCGCACGCTGCAGCTCGACGCCCACGAGCACGCGCACCTCTTCACGCTCGCCGGGATGGCCACGACGACGATCGCCGACCAGTGCCTGGGCCTCTGCCCGACGGTGCCCGCGCTGTTGAAGCAGCTCGAGCCGTTCCCGGGGTACGTCGTGAACGACCGGATGGACCTGCTCGCCTACAACCGAGTCTTCGCCACCTTCTACGACGACCTCGACGCGATCCCGCAGGAGGACCGCAACCTCCTGTGGCTGCTCTTCACGCACCCGGCCTGCAGGCGGCTCGCCGTCGACTGGGAGGAGGCAACGGCGCGGGTGGCGGCGGAGTTCCGCGCCGCGATGGCGCAGCACCTCGACGACCCGGCGTGGAAGGCGCTCGTCGCGCGCCTCCACCAGGTGTCGCCCCGGTTCGCGGCGGTCTGGGAGCGCCACGAGGTGCTGGGCGCCGCGAGCCTCACGAAGCACGTCATCCACCCGACGGCCGGCCGGCTCAACCTGGACTTCACGAACCTCTGGCTCGGACAGCGGCTCGGCGTGCGCATGGTCGCCTACTCGCCTGCCGACGAGCAGACGCGGCGCCGGCTGGAGTCGCTTCACGAGTCCCTTCAGGCCGCCGCGTAGGCACGCGGCGGCTGGCCGTCAGGCGGGCGCCAGCCCCGCCCGGGCGAGCGCCTCGCGCGCCGGCATGGCCAGGCCCACCCAGAAGGGGCCGAACTCGGCGTAGCTCGCGCTGACCTCGTCGAAGCGCATCTCGTAGACGATCTCCTTGACGGCCGACGGGTCGTCGGCCAGGAGCGTCACGCCCCACTCCCAGTCGTCGAGGCCGGTCGCGCCCGTGATCAGCTGGAGCACACGGCCGGCGTACCGCCGGCCCACCACGGCGTGGCCGCCCATGAGCCGCCGGCGCTCCTCGAAGGAGAGCGCGTACCAGTTGGCCGCGGCCTCGCGGCGCTTGCTCATCGGATAGAAGGCGATGAAGCGCCGCGCGGGGAGCCGTGGGTGGAGGCGGTTCTCGTTGTAGTCCGCCATGCGCGTCCGCCACGCCGCGAGGCGACCGTCCACGTCCTCCTCGCCGGCCGCCTCGAGCCGAGCCCGCTCCTGGTCCTCCGTGGGGGTGTACTCGCTGAGCTCGGTCAGCGAGACGAAGGAGCCGGCCCGCTCGACCGGCCCGGCGAGCACGTCCTTGACCAGGCGGTCGAGCGCGTCGAGGTCCGGGCCCAGGCACATGAGCCCGAGGTCCGCGCGGTCGCCCAGGACCGAGAACGCGATCACCTGGTTCGGCTCCGTCGCCGTGAAGGCCTCGATCGCCGAGAGGATCGGCCCGCCGTCCCCGCCCCGCTCAGTGCGCAGGAAGAGGTGGACGACGCCCCAGCCCTCGGACGGGACGAGCGGCTCGGCGCCCAGGAGGGCGGCCGTTCGCTCCTGCGACTCGGTGCTCATCCACCGAGCAGGGTATCCCTTGCGGCGGGCGCGCCGCAGCGCCAACGTGGCGCCGTGGACCCAGAGCAGTTCGATCCGGGCGGCCGCTTCCGGGAGGCCATCGCCGCCAGCCTGGCGGCCGACCCGATGCCGACCTTCACCGAGCTGGCCTCCCGCCTCGGCGTGCCGGTCGAGCACGTCGTCCA
>DATFWK010000217.1:0-3088 GCA_035259345.1 Miltoncostaeaceae bacterium
TCGGCGGCGATCGTGCGGGCGAGCGGCTCGGCGCGATCGGCGATCAGGCGCGCGGCGCGCTCGAGCACCGCGGCCCGCTCGGCAGGCGGCGGCGCCGGCAGGTGGCCCGCCGCGATCGCGACGGCGCGGTCGACGTCCTCGGGGGAGGCCATCGCCACGCGGGCGAGCTCCTCGCCCGAGTACGGGCTCCGCACGACGAGATCTGCGTTCGGTTGCTCGAAGCCCGCGTCGAACAGCAGCCCGGTCGGCTGGCGCGGGTCGATCGCGGCTGCGGTCGCCATCCGGACTAGGGTACCCCGCCGCCCCGGCCGGTCAGTCCTCCGGCGGTCGCCGTCGCAGGGCCTTCACCCGCGAGCGGTGCGCCTTCTGCTCCAGCCGCCGCGCGACCGACGCGGCGCTCGGAGCGCCGGCCCGGCGCGGGCGCCGGGGGGCGAGCGCGGCGGCGACCCGGGCGAGGAGCCGCGCCTCGACGATCTGCCGGTTGCGCTCGCGCGAGCGGTCAGCCTGGGAGGCGATCCGAAGCGGACGGCCGCGCAGGTGCAGGCCATCCAGCAGGCGCGCGGCGACCTCGTCGGGCAGCCCGTCAAGGGCGGCCGCCGGGACGACCAGCTCCGCGCGGCTCTCGGTGTGGTCGCGGTGCTGGCCGCCCGGCCCGGAGGCCCGGGAGTAGCGCAGACTCGAGCGCTCGAGGAGGTGGGCGGCCACCTCCTCCGGGGTCACGACGGGGCTGCGGCCGGTGCCGGCGCGCCCGACGCCGCGGCGCGGGCCTCGGCGAGCAGCTCGACGGCGTCCTCCCGGGTGACCTCCGGCTTCCCGCGCGGCTTCTTCCAGATCACGAACCCGCAGCCCGGGTTCGAGCGGCTCTTCCAGCTGGTGCAGCCGAACGCCCGCGTGTTCTCGACGATCTGCCCCGGGCAGCCCGGCGTGGGGCAGGGGCCGAGCGGCTCCTTCGAGGGCGGCGCCTGGGCGTTGGTCTCGCCGCGGGCGACCATCGCCCGGGCCGTCTCGACGTCGACCTCGCCCTTCTCGCCGCGGACCGTCTTCCAGATCACGAACCCGCAGCCCGGCTCGGAGCGGCTCTTCCAGCTGGTGCAGCCGTAGCTGCGGCTGCGCTCGACGATCTCGCCGTCGCAGACCGGGCACGGGCCGATGACGACGCGCTCGGTCGCCATGTCCTTGCTCGAGCGGCCCGCGGCGATCATCTCGAGCGCCTGCTCCATGCCGATGGAGCGGCCGTTCATCTGCTTCCAGATCGTGAACCCGCAGCCGGGCTCCTCCTTGCTGCGGTAGCTGTTGCAGCCGTAGCTCTTCGGGTACTCGACGATCTCGCCCGGGCAGCCGGGGGTCGGGCACTTGGCGATCGGGCGCCGCTCGACCCGCAGGCTCGAGCGCTCCTTGTCGCCGAACCATGAGACCACCTCGCGCGTGAAGCCCTCGACGTCGCGCAGGAAGTCGTCGTGGCGCTCCTCGCCGCGCTGGATGCGGTTGAGGCGCTGCTCCCACCGGCCGGTGAGCTCCGGCTTGGTCAGCTGGTGGTCGCCGAGCATCGTGATCAGCCCGACGCCCTTCTCCGTCGCGCGCAGCTGGCGTCCCTCGCGCTCCACGTACTCGGCGTCGATGAGCCGCTCGATGGTGGCGGCCCGCGTCGCCGGGGTGCCGAGGCCGGCGTCCTTCATCGCCTCGGCCGCCTCGTCGTCCTGCACCAGGCGCCCGGCCGTCTCCATAGAGCGCAGCAGGGTTCCCTCGTTGTAGCGGGCCGGCGGCTTGGTGCGCTTGGCGAGGGCCTCGGCCCGCTCGCAGGCGACGACCTCGCCCTCCCGCAGCGCCGGCAGGCTCTGCTCGCGCTCCTCGTCCTCGCCCGGGGCCGGGCCGCGCGTCTCGTCGGCCTGCTCGCCGTAGACGGCGCGCCAGCCCGCCTCGATCAGGACGCGCCCGCGGCTGCGGAAGGCGTGGCCCGCGCACTCGGTCTCGACCGTGGTCTGCTCGAAGCGCGCCGGCGGGTGGAAGACGGCGAGGAACCGCCGCGCGACCATGTCGTAGATGCGCCGCTGGTCGGACGAGAGCGCCGCCAGGTCGTGGTCGGCGTCGGTGGGGATGATCGCGTGGTGGTCGGTCACCCGCGCGTCGTTGACGACCTTGTTGAGCGGGAGCCGCTCGAGGCCGAGGACGAAGCGCGCGGCGTCCGCGTACTCCGGGCTCGCCGCCCCCACACGGCTCGCGACCGGCTTCAGCTGGCCGACCATGTCGCCGGAGAGGTAGCGGGAGTTCGTGCGCGGATAGGTCAGCACCTTGTGCTGCTCGTAGCAGGCCTGGGCCGCCTGCAGCGTGCGGGTCGCGGAGAACCCGAAGCGGCGGTTGGCCTCGCGCTGGAGCGTCGTGAGGTCGTAGAGCAGCGGCGACGGCTCGGTCTGCGGCTTCGTCTCGACCTTGGTGACCGTGCCGTCCTGGCCGGACGCCGCGGTGGCGATCGCCTCGGCCTCGGCGGCTGCCGTGAGGCGCGTGGTCGAGCCGCGGTGCCAGAGGCCGGTGTAGGGGGACTCGGCGCCCGTGCGGAAGTGGGCGACGACCTCCCAGTAGTCCTCCGGGACGAACGCCGCGATGGCGACGTCGCGGCCGACGATCATCGCGAGCGTCGGCGTCTGGACGCGCCCGAGCGAGAGCACGCGCCGGACCGAGCCGGCACGGGTCGTGGCCGCGCGGGTCGCGTTCATGCCGACCAGCCAGTCGGCCTCGCTGCGGGCGCGGGCGGCCTCCTCGAGCGGGCGCATCTCCTCGTCGGCGCGAAGCTCGGCGAAGGCGTCGCGGATCGCCTGCCGGGTCATCGAGGAGAACCAGGCCCGCCGCACCGGCTTCTCGCGCGCGGCCGGCGGCGCCGTCTCGAGGATCAGCTTGAAGATCAGCTCGCCCTCGCGCCCGGCGTCGCACGCGTTGACGAGGCCCTCGACGTCCTTGCGGGTCGCGAGCTTCTTGATCTTGTCGAGCCGCTTCTTCTGGCCCTCGCGCGGGCGCACGGTGAACTCCGCCGGGAGGATCGGCAGGTGCTTGATCTCCCACGACCTCCAGACCTTGTCGTAGTCCTCCGGCTCGG
>DATFWK010000218.1:0-2522 GCA_035259345.1 Miltoncostaeaceae bacterium
GTCCGTCGGCGGCGCGCAGGTGCGCGTCGACCGGCACGCCGTGGGCGTCGGGCTCGACGCCGACCGTCTCGAGGCCGATGCCGTTCACGCGCGGGCGGCGGCCGGTCGCGACGAGCACCTTGTCGCCCCGGAGCTCCGTCCCCTCGTCGAGGGTGAGCACGTAGTCGTCGCCGTCGCGCCGCGCGGCGCTCACGTTCGAGGACAGGCGGAGCTCGATGCCCTCGCCCTTGAGCGCCTCGCCGAGCGCCTCGCCGAGCGGGGCGGGCTCCCGCCCCAGCAGGTGGTCGGCCATGTCGACGATCACGACCTCGCCGCCGAGGCGGCGCACGACCTGCCCCATCTCCGCCCCGACCGGCCCGCCGCCGAGGATGAGCAGGCGCCGCGGGACCGCCTTCATGGAGGTCGCCTCGCGGCTGGTCCAGACGCCCTCGAGCTCGCGGAGGCCAGGCACGGGCGGGATCACGGGCTCGGCGCCGTTCGCGAGCACGATGTTGTCGGCGGTGTGCCGGGTGCCGTCGACCTCGACCACACCGGGGCCGGCGAGCCGGCCGCTGCCGCGCAGGAGGTCGATGCCGTGGTCCGCGAGCCAGCGCTCCTGCCCGGCGTCGGAGTAGTCCGAGACCATGAAGTCGCGCCACGCGAACACGGCCTCCAGGTCGACCTGGGCGGTCGCGGCCGCCTCGCGCGCGGCCTGGACGGCCTCGCCCGGGCGCAGCAGCGTCTTCGACGGGACGCAGGCCCAGTACGAGCACTCGCCGCCCACGAGCTCGCGCTCGACGATGGCCACGCGCAGGCCGCCCTCGGCCAGCGCGCCCGCGCAGTGCTCGCCCGGCGAGCCGCCGCCGAGCACGATGACGTCGTAGTCGCTCAAGTCGTCAGCTCCTCAGTCACCCGGCCGGGGAGCCGCGTTCCGCCGGCCGAGGGGCGTCCGTCGCGGGACGTTCCCTCGCAGCCCAGCGGAAGTCAAGGCGGGCGCGCGCCCGCGGCCGTCACGCCGAGGCGGCCGGCCGGCGGGCCGTCGCCGGCCCGCTCCAGGTCGATCCGTGCCGCCGGGCGCGGCCCCCGGCCGCCGCCGCGGCCGAGGGCGCGCCCGGCCGGCTCACGTGGTGGGGGGCTCCGCCGGCGGCGGGGTGTCCGCGTCGCCGGGGTCGTTCTCCGCGCCGGTCACGCGGACCACCCGCTCGCAGCTCGGGTCCACGACGTCCTCGGGGCGGGCGAAGGCCGCGTCCTGGCCGGGGCCGCAGACGAGGATGTCCACCTGCCCGTCCGGCGCGCGGGAGAAGAGGCGGTCGTTCCCGCGGCCGCCGAGGAGGATGTCCTCGCCGGCGCCGGCGTAGAGGTCGTCGTTGCCCTGGTTGCCGCGGATGCGGTCGTTGCCCGACCCCCCGACGAGGAGGTCGGGGCCGCGGCCGCCCTCGATCACGTCGTCGCCGGCCTGGCCGAGGACCACGTCCCCGGCGCGCCCCCCGTAGAGCGTGTCGCCCTCGGAGCCGCCGAGCAGCGTGTCGGCGCCGCGGCCGCCGATCACGAGATCGGCGCCGGCCTCACCGCTCAGGAGGTCGTTCCCGCGGAAGCCGTCGATCAGGTCGCCTCCGGCGCCGCCCGAGATCACGTCGGCGCGCTTCGTCCCGAACAGCTTGTCCGGGTTCGGCGTCCCCCCGATCACGGCGGCTCCGGCGACGGGCGCCGCCACCGCGAGGCACGCGGCCGCGGCGATCACTCGTCCCCTGACGCTCATGTCTCGCCCCCAGTTCGTGTTCCGGGACCGCCGGCGGCGACCCGGCGCGGCTCAGCTTGCGGGACGGGTGTGAGGCCGAGCGTTGCGGTCTGTGAGCGCCGTGTATGAGGTTTTCGCCCCGGAAGTAAACCCGGGCCCGGTCAGCCTCCTGAGCCGGCCTCGAGTCGGTGGCCGACGCCCGTCAGCAGCGCGTAGTTGATCTCGCCGGGGGTGCGCCCCCGGACGCGCCCGGCGGCGTCCACGTAGATCGTCGACGGCAGCCCCACGATGTCGAGCCGCTCGGCGATCTGCCCGTTCGGGTCGTAGAGCGAGGGATGGGTCCAGCCGGCCCGGCGCGCGAACGCGCGGGCGTCGCCGCGGTCGTTGTTGACGTCGATGCCGACGAACGCGATGCGCGGGTTCTCCGCCGTGAACCTGCGGATCGCGGGCGCCTCCCGCCGGCACGGGATGCACCACGACGCCCACAGGTTGATGATCAGCGGGCGCCCGCGGAAGGACGCCAGGCTGAGGCGCCGGCCGTTGCCGAGCTCCGTGCCCGCGATCGCCGGGAGCGGGGTCGTGCCGTCGAGCGAGGTCCCCTTGACGATGGTGGTCTTGTCCCCGCCGCCGCGGGCGAGCCCCACGGCGAGGAGCGCCGCGACGACCGCGACCACCGCGCCGCCGGCAAGCAGCGCGATCATCCGTCGCCGTCCGCCCACGATCCATCGAGTGTAATGCCGGTCAGGTGGCCGACCCAGGGGCGTTGAGACCGCGTGGCGGGGAGGATCGACGCTATTCCGGCCGC
>DATFWK010000219.1:0-4496 GCA_035259345.1 Miltoncostaeaceae bacterium
CCGGCGGCGAGAACGGGCGCCGCTCGATCTGGCCGGCCGTCTACCCGGCGCTGCTCGAGCTCGTCCAGGCCCACCGCTCGACGCTGATCTTCGTCAACAACCGCCGGCTGGCCGAGCGCCTCGCGCTGCGGCTCAACGAGCTCGCGGGAGAGGACGTCGCCCGCGCCCACCACGGCAGCATCGCCCCGGAGCAGCGCGCCGCGATCGAGGAGGAGCTCAAGGCGGGCCGCCTGCCCGCACTGGTCGCCACCAGCAGCCTCGAGCTCGGCATCGACATGGGCGCCATCGACCTGGTCGTGCAGGTCGAGAGCCCGCGCTCGGTCGCCCGCGGCATCCAGCGGGTCGGTCGCGCCGGCCACCACGTCGGGGCGCCGAGCGTCGGGCGCATCTTCCCGAAGTACCGGGGCGACCTGCTCGAGTGCGCCGCCGTCGTGGCGCGGATGCGAGAGGCCGCGATCGAGGAGACGCACGTGCCGCGCCTCCCGCTCGACGTGCTGGCCCAGCAGCTGGTTGCCGCCACTTCGGACGAGACGTGGACGGTGGACGAGCTCCTGGCCCTGGCCCGCGGCGCGATGCCCTTCGCCGACCTCAGCCGCGAGCAGCTCGAGGGCGTTCTGGACATGCTCGCCGGCCGGTACCCCTCCGACGAGTTCGCCGAGCTGGCCCCGCGGGTGGTCTGGGACCGCACAGAGGGGACCGTCCGCGCCCGCTCCGGCGCGCGCCGACTCGCGGTGCAGAACGCCGGCACGATCCCGGACCGCGGGCTGTACGGCGTCTACCTGGTCGACGGCAACACCCGCGTCGGCGAGCTGGACGAGGAGATGGTCTACGAGGCGCGGGCCGGCCAGACGTTCCTCCTCGGCGCCACGACCTGGCGCATCGAGGAGATCACCCGCGACCGCGTCCTCGTCTCGCCGGCGCCGGGCGTGCCCGGGGCCGTGCCGTTCTGGAAGGGCGAGGGCGTGGGGCGGCCGGTTGAGCTCGGCATGGCCGTCGGTCGCCTGGCCCGCGAGCTGGTGGCGGCGCCCCGCGACCGGGCGCTCGCCCGGCTGGCCGAGGAGTCGCGGTTCGACGAGCGCGCCGGCGACAACCTGCTCACCTACCTCGCCGACCAGCAGCAGGCCACCGGCGCGGTGCCGAGCGACCGCACCATCGTGGTCGAGCGCTTCCGCGACGAGATCGGCGACTGGCGCATCTGCCTGCTCACCCCGCTCGGCGCCCGGGTCCACGCGCCGTGGGCGATGGCGCTGCAGGCGCGCCTGCGCGACCGCGGCGGGCTCACGGCGCATGCGATCTGGAGCGACGACGGGATCGCGATCCACCTGCCGGACGCCGACGAGGCGCCGGCGGCCGAGCTGGTGCTGCTCGACCCCGACGAGGTCGAGGACCTGGTCGTCGGCGAGCTGGGCTCGACGGCGCTCTTCGGATCGCGCTTCCGCGAGAACGCGGCGCGCTCGCTCCTGATCCCGCGCAGGCGGCCCGGCCGCCGGACGCCGCTCTGGCAGCAGCGCCTGCGGGCCGCGTCGCTGCTCGAGGTCGCCCGGCGCTACGGCAGCTTCCCGGTGATCCTCGAGACCTACCGCGAGTGCCTGAACGACTGGTTCGACCTGCCCGCCCTGCGTGACGTGCTGCGGCGCATCCGCGCCCGGCAGCTGGCGGTCGTGGAGGTCGAGACCGAGAGCGCCTCGCCGTTCGCGGGAGCGCTGCTGTTCGAGTACGTGGCGACCTACATGTACGAGGACGACACGCCGGCCGCCGAGCGGCGAGCGCAGGCACTCGCGCTCGATCGCGACCTCCTCCGCGAGCTGCTGGGCCAGGAGGAGCTCAGGGAGCTGATCGACCCCGGGGCGCTCGAGGCGCTGGAGGCCGACCTTCAGGGCACCTCGGAGCGCGCCCGCGCCCGCGACGCCGACGGTCTCCATGACCTCCTTCGGCGGCTCGGCGACCTGACGACGGCCGAGGTCGCGGAGCGGCTGACGGCGCCGGAGTTCGCGGCGGCGCTCCTCGACGGCCTGCGGACGGAGCGCCGCGCGACCGAGGTGCGTGTTGCCGGCGAGTCGCGCTGGATCGCCGCCGAGGAGGCCGGGCGCTACCGCGACGGCCTGGGCGTCATGCCGCCCGCCGGCCTGCCCGAGGCGTTCCTGGAGCCCGTGCCCGGCGCTCGCCGCGCGCTCGTCGCACGGTTCGCCCGCACGCACGGCCCGTTCGGCGCGGACGAGGTCGCCGGGCGCCTCGGCATCGCCGAGGCCGATGCCGCTGGCGAGCTTGCCGCGCTCGAGGACGAGGGCGTGCTCGTGCGCGGGGAGCTCCGGCCGGGGGGCACCCGCCGGGAGTGGTGCGACGCCGAGGTGCTGCGGCGCCTGCGCCGGGCCAGCCTGGCCGCGGCCCGCCACGAGGTGGAGCCGGTCGCGGCCGAGGCGCTGGGCCGCTTCCTGCCGGCGTGGCAGCGCATCGACCGGCCCGGCCAGCCGCCGGGCGCAGCCGCCCTGCGCGACGTCCTCGGCTCGCTGCAGGGGCTCTCCCTGCCGGCGGCCCAGTGGGAGCAGGAGACGCTGCCGCGCCGCCTCGGCAGCTACAGCCCGACGTGGCTCGACGAGCTGGCGGCCACCGGCGAGATCGTGTGGGTCGGCGCCGGGGCGATGGGCCAGGGCGGCGGTCGCGTGGCGCTCTACTTCCGCGAGGACGCCCCGCTGCTCGGGCCGCCACCCTCCGACCCGCCGCCGGAGGGGCCCGTGGCCGAGGCGCTGCGGGCTGCCCTTGGCCGCGGCGCGTGCTTCTGGGAGGACCTGGTCCTCGCGGCGGGCGACGCGCCGCACGAGGAGGTGTTCGGGGCCCTCTGGGGGCTCGTCTGGGCCGGCGAGGTGACCAACGACCTCTGGATGCCGCTGCGCGCGCCGCGGCGCTATGTTCGGCCGCGCCCCGTGGCAGTCGGACGGCGCCGCCGCCCCGGCGGCGGCGGGCGGGCGGCCGTCGCCGGGAGATGGTCCCTCGCCGCCGGCCTCTTCGCGAGGCCGCCCTCGTCCGAGGACCGCGCCCGGGCGCGCGCCGAGGTCCTGCTCGAGCGCCACGGGGTGGTGACCCGCGCGGCCGCGCTCGGCGACGGCGTGCCCGGCGGGTTCGCCGGGGTCTACCGGCCCCTGGCTGACCTCGAGACGCTCGGGCGCTGCAGGCGCGGCTACTTCCTTGCCGGCCTCGGTGGCGCGCAGTTCGCGCTGCCGGGAGCGGTCGAGCGGCTGCGGGAGGAGCGGGAGCCCGGTGCCGAGCCCGAGGCGCTCGTGCTCGGCGCGGCGGACCCGGCCCAGCCATACGGCGCCGCCCTGCCCTGGCCTCGCCGGCGCGACGGGCGCTCCCCGGCGCGCGCGTTCGGCGCCCAGCTCGTCCTTCTCGACGGGCGCGCCGCCCTCTACCTCGAGCGGGGCGGCAAGAGCCTGCTGGCCCTGCGCGACCCGGAGCCGGAGTGGCTCGCGACGGCGATCGGAGCGCTTGCGGACTGGATCCGGGCCGAGGCGGGCCGTCGCGCGCAGGTCGAGCGCTTCGACGGGGGGGCGGTGTTCGGGTCGCCGGCCGAGGCGCCGCTCCTGGAGGCCGGCTTCCGCCAGTCGCTGCGCGGGCTCGAGTTGCGCAGCTAGATGGACCGCGTCTTCGACCTCGCCGCGCTGCGCGACGCGCGTGCCGCGACGGGCGCGCCCTACCTCGAGTTCCTGCGGGTGCCGGCGATGAGCGCCGGCCTCTACGAGCTCCCGGCGGGCGGCGAGGATCGCCAGCGCCCGCACGCCGAGGACGAGGTTTACTGCGTGCTCGCGGGCCGCGCGACGTGGGAGGCCGGCGGCGAGCGGACCCCGGTCGGCCCCGGCGCGGTGGTCTTCGTCTCCGCCGGGGACCGCCACCGCTTCGTGGAGATCGAGGAGGACCTCACGCTGCTGGTCGTCTTCGCGCCGCCGGAGGGAGCCGCGGGCTGATGCCCGAGGGGCAGGTCAGCCACGGCAACGCCCGGCGCCTCGGCGCCGCCATGGCCGGCCGGCCGCTGGTCGCCGTCGAGGCCCCGGAGCCGCGCCTGGCCCCGCAGCGCATCCCGGAGCGGCTCGAGGGCGACGCGGTGGCCGCGGTCGAGGCGGTCGGAAAGCATCACCTGATCCGGCTCGCCAGCGGCCGCACGCTCCACTCGCACCTGGGCATGGGCGGCCGCTGGCTGCTGCGCCCCGCGGGGACTGCGCTCCGCCGCTCAGGCCTCTGGCTGGCCCTCCGGAACGAGGCCCACGTCGCCGCCCAGTACGGCGGGCCGCGCCTGCGGCTCTACGAGCCCGGCGTCGCGGTGCCGGGCCTTGCGGCACTCGGGCCGGACCTCCTCGACCCCGGCGTGAGCCCCGGCCGGGCGATGGCGGCGGGCCTCGCGGCCATCGACCCGCGGCGCGAGATCGGGGAGGCCATCGTCGACCAGCGCGTGGCGGCCGGCGTCGGGAACGTCGTGAAGAGCGAGGCGCTCTTCCTCTGCGGGC
>DATFWK010000220.1:0-5274 GCA_035259345.1 Miltoncostaeaceae bacterium
TCGACGATCCGGCATGGCGCTACACCATTCCGGGCGACCCGTACCCCGGGCACCTGCCGTGGCCGGGCGCCTACACCCCTTCGCCGTAGCTCAGCGCCGGCGGCGCGGCACCAGCACCGCCCGCACCACCGGCGCCGACAGTAGCGAGCCGTCGCGGGCGACGGCGACCAGGCTCAGCCGGTAGCGGCCCGGGCCGAGGCCGCGCAGCGGCACGCGGAGGGTGAACCGCCCGTGGCGCGCTGAGGTGAACCGCGCCTTGTCGGCGTGGGCCGCCTGGACCGGGGCGCCGAGGCGGAGGCTGGCCCGCAGGCGGGCCGTGCCGATCAGGCGCCCGCGTACGAGCGCGACGCGGCCGCGGAGGATCCGGACGCGCACCCCGCGGAGGGACACGTGCCTGCGTGCGGCCCTGGCCGCGGGCGCCGGGGCCGCCGCCGCCACGGGAGCGGGCGCGCTCGCGGCCGTAGCGGGGGCGGCAGCCGTGACGCCGAGGACGGACCGGGCCGCGGCCAACGCGTTCAGGGCGCCGGCGCCGCTGTCGCCGTCGAAACCGGCGGGCCCCAGGTCCGTCGCGGTGGCCCGCAGGACGTCCCCGAGCTGGGCGGGGGACAGGTCCGGCCGCGCCTGGCGCAGCAGGGCGAGCGTGCCCGAGACGTGCGGGGCGGCCATCGAGGTGCCGGAGTAGGCGCCGAAGCCGGCGCCGACCGTCGAGACCACGTCCACGCCGGGGGCGACGACGTCGGGCTTAGCGAGGACGGTGCCCGCGGCGGGGCCGAGCCCGTCGGCGTTCTGCCACACGATCGGGCCGCGGCTCGAGAAGTCGGCGACGGCGCCGGCCTGATCCGTGGCGCCGACCGCGATGCTCTCGGGGTAGCTCGCCGGGCTCGTCACCGGGGTCCCCACCCCGCCGTTGCCTGCGGCGAAGACCGGGACGATCCCCAGCGCGACCCACGCCTGGACCATCGGGCGGAACCAGGTGTTGTTGGCGTCGGACGAGTACCAGCTGTTGTTCACGATCGACGGGTAGTCGGCGGTGGCCGGGTTGCCGTCCGGGTCCGTCATCCACTGCGCGGCCGCGAGCAGGGCGCTGCCCGGGGCGACGCCCTGGGCATCCAGCGCCTTCGCGACCACGAGCTGCGCCCCCGGCGCCACCCCGATCGGGCTGCCGAGCGCCGCTGAGCCGGCGATCGTGCCGGCGACGTGCGTGCCGTGGCCGTTGTCGTCGTAGGGCTCGGGGCCGCCGGCGATGAAGTCGTGCCACGCGACGACCCTGCCGGCGAGCTCTGCGTTGCCCGCCTCGACGCCGGTGTCGATCTCTCCCACTCGCACGCCGGCGCCGGTCAGGCCGAGCTCGCTCCAGACGGACGGCGCACCGATCGCCCGGACCCCCCAGCCCCCGTCGCCCGGGCTCGCGAGCGGCGCCGGCACGGCGGCCGTCCGCACGGGAGCGTCGAGGTCGATGCGTGCGACCTCCGGGTTGGCGGCGAGATCGCGGATCTCGCCGGGCGTCGCGCTCGTCGCGAAGGCGTTCACGAGCCAGAAGCGCCGCACCGGCTCGGAGACGTCGTCGGTGACCTGCGCCTGGGTGTCGGAAGCCGTCGCCCGGAGCTCGCGCAGGAGGGCGGCGGGACGGCCGTCGTAGCGGTCCGCGTCCACCTGCTGCTCGAGCGTCACGATCACCGGCAGCCGCGCGTCCGGCTCGGCCGTGCCCATGCGTGCGGTGAGGCCCTCGCCGACCTCCGCCGCGAAGGCGGCGCCGACCGGTCCGAGCGAACCGGCGAGGCAGATGGCGGCGAGGGCGGCAGCGAAGTGGCGTCCGTGCCGCGCCCTCGAGCGATCCTGGCCCGAGCCCATGCCCCCTGGGTATCGGCCCCTCGGGTGCTCGAGTCAGTCACGCACGATGCACGAGTGCGCAGGACCGGCTGCAGTCGTGCGCAAGGGGGGTATGGCTATCATCGGCGGGGATGGCCGTCTTCATCTGCCCCGGGTGCGGGCGTCGCGAGGCGAGCGGTGAGCGCCGAATGGGACACCAGCCGCGCGGGTGCCACGAGTGCGGTTTCGGGTTCCTCTTCGAGCTGCTCGACGACTACTACCCGAGCCCCAAGACCGCGCTCGTCGTCTGCGATCAGGACCGGCGCATCCTCGCCGCGGGGCACGCCGCGACCGCGGTGACCGGTTACGCCGAGCGCGACCTGCTCGGCCACGACGTGGTCGAGCGCCTTGGCCTCGGCGGCTGGGAGGGGGGCGACCCAACCCAGCGCAGTTTGGAGTGGGGCGTGCGGGTCCTCGGCGTGCAGTGCACGTTCCGCCCGCGCGGGTCACGTCGCGACCAGGCTGCCACCGCGGACGTCTTCCCCGCCTACGACGACGACGGTGGGCTGCTCGTCGCGCTGACCCCGCGCTGATGGAGCGCCGGCGGCTCGGCGGCACCGACCTCGAGCTGTCGGTGATCGGCCTCGGGACCTGGGTCTTCGGCGGGCGCTGGGGCGGCGCCGAGGACGAGGAGTCGCTCGCCGCTTGCCACGCCGCGCTCGACGCCGGCATCAACTGGATCGACACCGCGGACATCTACGGCCAGCACCGGGCTGAGCGCATCGTCGGCCGCGCGATCCGCGAGCGCCGCGACGAGGTGATCGTGGCGACCAAGGCCGGGGTGGCCTGGGAGACCGAGCCGGCGTTCCGCATCTGGCGGGAGGCAAGCGCCGAGTACATCAAGGCCGCCGTCGACCGCAGCCTCGAGGCGCTCGGCGTCGAGGCCATCGACCTCTACCAGGTGCACTGGCCGGTGCGGAGCGTCCCGGCCGAGGAGACGATGGGGGCGATGCTGGAGCTGAAGGAGGCGGGGAAGATCCGCGCCATCGGCGTGTCGAACTACGAGCTCCCCGACCTCGAGGCCGCGGCCGCCGCCGGCCCCCTCGACAGCTTCCAGGCCGGCTACCACATCCTCCGCCGCGACATCGACGAGGCGGAGCTTCCGTGGTGCCGCGCGCACGACGTCGGCGTGCTCGCATACGGGCCGCTCGCTCACGGACTGTTCACCGGGAAGATGAGCGAGCAGACGTCCTTCGGCGCGAACGACTGGCGCGGCCAGAGCGAGTTCTTCGCGGACGACGCGTGGCCGGAGCGGGTGGCCGTCGCCCGCGAGCTTGCGGATGTCGCCGAGCAGTCCGGGCGGCCCGGCGGCCTCGCCGAGCTGGCCGTGATGTGGACGCTGCGCGACCCGGGCGTGACATCCGCGATCGTCGGCAGCCGCGACCGCGACCAGGCCGTCGCCAACGCGCGGCTCGCCGGGCGTCCGCTTTCCGAGGACGAGGCCGGGGCCATCGAGGCCGTCCTGGCCCGCCACCCGACCGCCTCCCGCCACTACGGCCACGGCGAGCCGCCGGCCCGGGACGACTGAGCGCACCGAGCGCATCGCGGCCGGGCCCGCCGTTGCCGCCGGCCGAGCCCTCTGCGAGCATCGGCCTGCATGAACGCACCCTCCCGCCGGCGGACGGATCTGCGCCCGGCGCACGCGCTCTTCGGACCGACCCCGGGAGCGCTCAGCCCGGTGGACCGGGCGGGCTTCCTGCGCTCGCTCGACCTGGCGCTGGAGTCGGCCCGCCGCGAGCGCCGCTCGTTGACGCTGGTGGTCGTAGAGCTCGGCCCGAGCGCCGGCGACGCGCTCCTCGCACGCGTGGCCCAGCTGGTGCGCAACACGATCCGCGAGAGCGACGGCCTGTGGCGCACGGGGACGCGCGCGCTTACGGTGCTGCTCCAGGACGCGGACGGGCCGGAGGCCGAGCCGGCCGTCGCACGGATCCGGCTGCGGCTGCGCGGCGATGGGGCCGGGGCCACCCGCGTCGGGCGCGCGACGGCGGCGCCGGGCATCGCCCCCGAGGAGCTCATGGGGCTCGCCGAGGCCGACTGCCGGCCGCTCGTGCCGCAGCCCGCCGGCTGAGAGCCGCGGTCCACCGGGTGGTCTTGTGAGGGTCGCGGTGGCCGGGGCGAGCGGGCTGCTCGGCCGCCGGGTCGTCCGCGCGCTCCGGGAGCGGGGCGACGAGGTCGTCGCCTTCGTGCGCGGCGGCGGCGAGGTCGACGGCGCAAGGACCGTCCAGTGGTTCCCCACGGCCGAGCCGGTTCCCGCCGGAGCGCTCGACGGGGTCGACGCGGTCGTGAACCTGGCCGGCTCGCCGATCGCGCGACGCTGGAACGACGAGGTGAAGCGGGAGATCCGCGCGAGCCGGGTGGAGACGACCCGGCGCCTGGTCGACGCGCTGGACGGTGTCCCGGTGCTGGTCAACGCAAGCGCCGTCGGGTACTACGGCGACCGGGAGGAGCCGGCGGACGAGTCGGCGCCGCCCGGGGCCGGCTTCCTCGCCGAGGCCTGCCTGGACTGGGAGACCGCCGCCATGCGCGCCGGCGAGCGCGGCGCTCGCGTCGTGCTCCTGCGGTCAGCGCCCGTCCTCTCGAGGGAGGGCGGCCTCATGGAGCGCCTGCTCCCGCCGTTCCGGCTCGGCCTGGGCGGCCCGCTGGGCGGCGGGCACCAGTGGTTCCCCTGGATCCATGAGGACGACTGGGTCGGCCTCGTGCTGTGGGCGCTCGACGGCGACGTGGCCGGGCCGGTCAACCTGGCCGCCCCGAGCCCGGTGCGCCAGCGCGACTTCGCCGCCGCCCTCGGACGCGTCCTGCATCGTCCGGCCGTCCTGCCGGCGCCGGCGTTCGCGCTGAAGATGGCCTTCGGCGAGGGCGCCACCGCGCTCCTCGAGGGGCAGAACGTCGTGCCGGCCGTCGCCCGCGACGCCGGCTTCACGTACCGGTTCGCCGACCTCGACGCCGCGCTCCGCGACGTCGCCTCGCGCTCCTAGTCGCGCGGGAAGAGGCGCTTCAGCTCGCCCTCGAGGACGAGCCAGTTCTCACGCACGTAGGTCGTGGCGACGTGGTACCTCGCGCCAGGCAGGCTGCGGGCCAGCTGAACGGCGCTGTCGTCGTGGCGCTCCCGAAGCTCCTGCACCATGCGGCGGTACTCCCCGACCATCTCCGCCATCTCGAGATGCTTCATCTGCTGCTCCACGAGCAGCTGGTCGACGCGCTCGAAGGAGTCCTCGTCCGCCACGGGGGCGATGCTACCCTAGGCCCGCCTCAGGGGGATTAGCTCAGCTGGGAGAGCGCCGCCTTTGCAAGGCGGAGGTCACCGGTTCGATCCCGGTATCCTCCATCCCCGCAATCGCTGTGATTGCAAGGCATCTCGTGGGGTCGGCCGAGACGACAGGAGATGCCAGGAGACGCCACGAACTG
>DATFWK010000221.1:0-5307 GCA_035259345.1 Miltoncostaeaceae bacterium
TAGTAGCGGACCCGCCGGTCGGCCTGGCCGCGGTTCTCGACGAAGGCGGCGGGCAGGCGCCCGAAGTCCCGGACGGCGCGCGCGCCGGCGGACAGCGCCGGGGCCGGGGCCGTCGCGGGCCGCTGCGGCGCCGTGACCGCGGTTCGGCCCGCCGCTGCGCCGACCGCAACCGTCATGACCGCCACGGCTCCGACCGCCGCCGCCGACAGACGCCAGTGCACCCTCATTGCCGACCCCCTATCGCTGCGTCCAGGGGTTCTTGCTCAGGTCAGGGGTCGTTCAAACCGACGGCGAGCCGGTTGCCTCGCCGATCCCCTGGGAGGACGGCGCGCCCGGCACCAGCGGCGCGCCGAGCGCGGCGCGCCGGCTGAGCCAGGCGAGGAGGTCGGACCGCTCCCCGCGCGAGAGCCAGTGCGTCACGACGTGGCGCAGCCGCTCGAGCGGCGGCCGGTCCCCCGCCATCCCCTGCTGGCGCCCGACGCGGGCGGCGATCCACGCCACGAGACGCTCGATCTCGTCGGGACGGCAGTGCCGCGCGCAGATCCCGACGATGTCCTCGATCTCGCTCGGCACGCGCCCACGATAGCGAACGTACGTTCGCCGTCGGCGCGGGGCGCGGCTACAACCTGAGCTCTCGCTCCGCCTCGTCGGCCAGGCGCACGCCGGCCTCCTCGGGGGTCAGCCCCGTCGCGTGCACCTCGCTGCCGCCCGGCAGGATCAGGCGCGCGACGAAGAAGGGGTCGACGCTGAGCTCGCTGTCGGGCAGGTCGTGGCCGGTCGTGACCGGGCCGGCGACGAGGACGCCGGTGCAGCCGACGGCCTCGAGGGCCGTGAGCCGCGCGGCGGTCTCCTCGCTCACGAGATCGGCACCCTCCACGGGCGCGACCCTATCCGAGCCTGCAGAGCCCGGGCAACGGTCAGCCGGGAAGCCGGACCGAGCCGTCCTCGCCCACGTCCCAATGCGGGTTGTGCGCGATCTCCCACGGATGGCCGTCCGGGTCGAGGAACACGCCGCTGTAGCCGCCGTAGAAGGTCTCGCCGGCCTCGCGGGTGATCGTCGCGCCGGCCGCGCGGGCGCGCTCCATGAGCGCGTCCACCTCGGCTGGGGAGCGGAGGTTCCGGGCGAGCGCGATTCCGCCGAAGCCCGAGCCGAGCGGGATCTTGCAGTCGTCCGCCAGCGCCTCGCGGCTCCAGAGCCCGAGGACCATCCCGCCGGAGGGGAAGAACACGACGTCGGGCGAGGGGTCGTAGGTCGTGCGCCAACCGAGCGCCTCGTAGAACGCACGGGCTCGCGCGAGGTCCGAGACGCCGAGGGTGACGAGGCTGACGCGCTGCTCCATGCGCGAATCCTCCCACACGGACTCCCCCGCTCGACCGATCCGCCCTGCACGATGCCGAGCGGCCCGAGCGGGTGGACGAGCGCCCCGAACGGCGGCTTCGTGAAGGCCAGGTGTGCGCAAAGGGCTCCGAGCGAACGGCCGCGGCCACGTCACCATCTGTGACGAATGGCACGAGTGACGATGAGCGAGCCAGCGACACCCCCAGCCGGCCGAGCCCAGCGGATCGCGATCCCTGAGGCGCCGGCCGTCTGGTCCCCGTGCCCGACCTGCTGGGGCCAGCGCCGGATCCTGGAGGACTGGAACGGCGAGGGGCTCGTGCCACACGCGTGCCCGACGTGCCTCGGCATCGGCGAGCGCGTGGCGCTCCTGGGGTGAGCGCCTTCCCCGCGCCCCGCGTCAGTACGCGACGGCGATCAGCACGCTGAACGTCGCGCCCGCGATGACGCAGTAGACGGCGAACGGCGTCAGCGTCCGCGTCTCGAAGAAGCGCATCAGGAACTTCACCGAGAGGTACGCGCTGAAGGCGGCGCAGATCGCCCCGACGAGGGCCGGGCCGCGCACCCCGTTCCCCGTCGAGCCGAAGAGGTCCGGCAGCTTCAGGACCGCCGCCGCGCCGATGATCGGCGTCGCCAGCAGGAAGGCGTAGCGGGCCGCGTCCTCGTTCGAGAGCCCGGCCAGGAGGCCCCCGCCCATCGTCACGCCCGAGCGCGAGATGCCGGGGATGAGCGCGAGCGCCTGGGCGGTGCCGACCCCGAACGCCTCGCGCCAGTTGAGGCGTCCGGCGATGCGCTTGTCCGGATCGCCCGTCTCGTGCTCCGGCGCGCGCCGCCGCAGCCGCTCCGCCCCGAAGAGCAGGAACCCGTTGATCATGATGAAGATCGCCGCCGACTCGGCCGAGACGAACAGGTGGCGAAGGGCGTGCTCCAACAGCAGTCCGAGGATGCCCGCCGGGATTGTGCCGACGATCAGGAGCCAGGCGAGCTTCGCGTCCGAGTCGTGCGGGTGGATGCCACGATCGCGGATGCTGCGGCCGAGGCCCCGCACGATCCGGACCCAGTCGCGCCAGAAGAAGCCGAGCAGCACGATCGCGGTGGCGAGGTGGGTGGCCACCAGGAACGTGAGGAACGCGTTGTCGTTCTGCTGGATGTCCCAGCCGAGGAGCTTCGGCAGCACGACGCTGTGCCCGAGGCTCGAGATCGGGAACAGCTCGGTCACGCCCTGGAGCAGGCCCAGGACCACCCCCTGGAGGTACGAGATCACCAGGCGCTGCGGGGCGGGTCAGCCGGCAGTCGTGCCCACCTGATGGCGCTTGCCGCTCTCGAACCAGGCGAAAGCGAGGAGCGCGAGCCCGACGACCAGCGCCGCGATTCCGTGCTTGATGTGGTGATGCCCGGAGCCGGCCTCATGGCCCGGGAAGAACCCAGGCAGCGAATGGGCGGGCTCGGCCCAGTAGACGACGGCCACCACGATCAGCGCGATCCCGACGATCGCGGCGACGATGGCGAGCCAGCGGCGGTTTTGCACAGCGAGGACCTCTTGCGTCGGTGGTGTCCGGCCGCGCCGGACCCGCTCCGGGGTGTTCGACCCTAGCACCGCCTTCGGCCGGAACCGGGGGACGAAGGTCAGTCGCCGGCGGCCCCTCAGCGAGGCCCCGGTGGCCGCCTGGTGTCGCTCGAGTGTCGGTCTGGTGGGGGCCGCGGGAGCTCCGGATCGGGCGGGCTACGGTCGCCGCGACCACGCCCGAGAAAGGGAGGGACATGCGCAAACTCCTCGTACCGATGCTGGTCGGCCTCGCCGTCGCGGCCGTCTCCGCCGGCATCGCCGTGGCCGCGATCTCCGGCCGCGCCGACACCAACAAGAAGAGCTTCGAGTACGCGATCGGCCTGTGGGGCGACCTGCCCTACAGCGACCTGCAGGCGCAGGTCGGCGTGCCGAACCTGATCGCCGACATGAATGACGCCAACATCGAGTTCACCGTCCACGACGGCGACCTCAAGGCCGGCAACGGGACGGTCGGCTCGGTGACACCGACCACCTGCACGGATGCCCTCTACGAGCAGGGCCTCGGCTTCCTGAACTCGCTCGAGCGCCCGGCGATGCTGACCCCGGGCGACAACGACTGGACCGACTGCGACCGGCCCTCGAACGGCGGGTTCAACTCGCTGGAGCGGCTCGACCACGAGCGGCAGGTCTTCTTCGGCACCTCCTCCTCGCTCGGCCAGCACCCGATGGAGCAGGAGGTCCAGACCGCCGCCCTCTGCGCCGGCTTCGGCGGCGGGGCTCCCACGCACCCGCAGGTCCCATGCGTCGAGAACCGGCGCTGGACGTTCCATGGCGTCACCTATGCGACCGTGAACATCCAGGGCTCGTGCAACAACCTCTGCGACACGGCAGCCGACCCGGCTGAGTTCGCCGCCCGGAACGCCGCGGACATCCAGTGGCTCAAGGACACCTTCGCGGAGGCGAAGGCCGACGGCTCGGCGGCCGTCATGATCATCGGCCAGGCCGACCCGGGCTTCGACAACTCGGACGCGACCAGGGCCCCGACACGGGACCCGAAGACCCTCGTCGAGAACGACGCCAACGCCGCGTTCGACGGGTACAAGGACTTCCTGGTCGCCTTCCGCAACCTGATCGTCGACTTCCGCAAGCCGGTGGCCTACGTCCACGGCGACTCGCACTACTTCCGCGTCGACAAGCCGCTGCAGGACGCCCAGGGCCGGCGCGTCGAGAACTTCACGCGCGTCGAGACCTACGGCGACAACCAGCAGAACGGGGACAACGACGTGCACTGGCTGAAGGTCCTCGTGGACCCGGGCAGCCGCGACGTGTTCGCCTACCAGCCGCAGGTGGTGCCGGCCAACCGCGTGGCGGTCCCGGCCCCCTAGGGCATCCGGCAGGGCGCGCCCCGGCTCCGGCCGCCGGCGCGCCCGCCGAACCGGCCTCGTCCGCCACCAGCGTCCGACGCCCCCGTGCTCGGGTGGGAGGATGCGGCGGTGGGCGACGCCGGCGTGACCATGAAGGTCGCCATCCTGGACGACTGGTTCGACACGCTTCGGACGCTCCCGTGCTTCGAGCGGCTCGCCGGCCACGACGTGACGGTCTTCACGGACCATCTTCAGGAGCTCGAGCCCCTCGCCGAGCGCCTGCTGCCGTTCGAGGCGCTCGTGCTGTTCCGGGAGCGCACGGAGATCCGTGAGCCCCTGATCGAGCGGCTCCCGGCGCTGCGGCTGATCAGCCAGCGAAGCGTGTACCCGCACATCGACGTCGACGCCTGCACCCGGCGGGGCATCGTCGTCTCCTCGAGCCAGCATCCCGGGACGCCCTCGTACGCCGCCGCGGAGCTGACGTGGGCGCTCGTCCTCGCGGCCGCCCGCGGGCTGCCGGCGCAGGTCGCCTCGCTCAAGGCCGGCACCTGGCAGGCGGGCGTCGGCACGACCCTGCACGGCGCGACGCTCGGCATCCTCGGGTACGGGCGCATCGGCTCGGTCGTGGCCGAGTACGGGCGCGCCTTCGGAATGGATGTGCTCGTCTGGTCGAGCGAGCCCTCACGCGCTCGCGCCCGCGCGGACGGCCACCGAATCGCGGACGGCCGGCAGGAGCTCTTCCGCTCCAGCGACGTGCTGACGCTGCACCTGCGGCTGGTCGACGCGACGCGCGGCATCGTCACCGCCGCCGACCTCGCGGCCATGAAGCCAACGGCGCTCCTCGTGAACACGAGCCGGGCCGGCCTGATCGAGCCTGGCGCCCTCGAGGCCGCGCTTCGCCTGGGACGGCCCGGCATGGCCGCCGTCGACGTCTTCGAGCACGAGCCGGCCGGGGCCGACCACCCGCTGCTTCAGCTCGACAACGTCCTGTGCACGCCCCACATCGGCTACGTGACCCGCGAGGAGTACGACCTGCAGTTCGGCGACGTCTTCGATCAGGTCAACGCCTACGCCGCCGGCGCGCCGATCAACGTCGTCAA
>DATFWK010000222.1:0-3848 GCA_035259345.1 Miltoncostaeaceae bacterium
GGTGGTGGACCTGCCGGTCTCGTTCATCCCGAACGTGCGCCCGGCCCCGATGATCCCGGTGCTGCGGGAGCCGGCGCTCTTCGCCGCCGCGGCCGCCGCGGCCGGGGCGGTGGCGGTGGCCCTGGGCTACGTCCGGACCGCGGTGGGCGGGTAGCCGGGCGCGCGGAACACGGCCTCGACGGGGTCGTGGTCCGAGAGCAGCACCAGCTCCCGGCGCCCGTTGCGCTCGACCGTGATCTCGCGGACGGACGGCGCGAGCCGCCGCGGCCCCGACACCGGCTCGAGGCCGGCCGAGAGGATGTGGTCGATCGTGATCGGGCCGCCGGGGCCGTCCGGGCCGGGCCGCGCGTCGAGCCCAGCGTCCGCGAAGGCCCGAAGCGCGGGATGCCGCGCGCCCGCCGCGTTCAGGTCGCCCGCGACGACCGCCGGCTCGCCGGGCGGGGCCCCGCCGACGACGAAGCGCGCCGCCCGGCGCGCCTCGACGGCGATCACCTCCCAGACGAGCGAGTTGTGCAGATGGACGCTCGCGACCGTGACCGTGCCGGTTCCGGGCGCCCGCACGCGCGCGGCCACCAGCGTGCGTGGCTCGAGGAACCAGTGCAGTGCCTCGCGCGGCGGCAGGCGCAGCCGCCGCGCCGCCCCGGCGACGACGCCGGGCGGGTTCTGGCGCAGGCGCCGCACGCTGCCGGGGACGATCTCCCAGGGCGGGCGAACCAGCAGGACATTGGCCGTGCCCTCGAGGGTGCGCCAGAGGTCGGGGTTGTGCGCGGCGAGCCGCCCCCTGAATCCGACCGAGCCCACCAGCGGCCGCATGAGGGCCCAGGCCGGCGCCATGCCGGCTACGCCGGCGATGTCGTCGACCGCCGTCGGCGAGACCTCTTGGAGGGCGGCGACGTCCGGCTCGAGGCCCCGGATGACGGCGGCCATCTCCCGGTGCCAGCGGCGGTTCAGGTGTGTGTGGCCGGCGCCGCGGACCGGTCGGCGCAGGAGGGTCGAGGCCAGCGTCGGCCCCGGCGCGCCGTCCCGGCCGTGGAAGAGGTTCCAGGTCAGGACGCGCAGATCTCGCGGGCCCGCCACGGGCCGACGTTACCCCGTGCCGACGGTAGGGTGCCGCGGATGGCCGAGCCCCGACCCGCCGCCGACCCCGGACCGGACCCGGGGCTCGCGTCCCAGCGTGTCCCCGCCGCGGCCCGCTCGCGGGAGGCTCGGCTCGCCGCGCGCCGTCGCCTCGCGCTCGCGCTCTGGGTCATCGCGATCCTCGCCTACGCCGGGCTCGGCGTCGCCTACCCGCCCCTCTTCCTGCTCGGCTTCCAGGAGTCGATCATCTTCGTCTTCGGCGTGACCTGGCTCATCCCCTGGATCGTGCGTCGCCTGACGTGAGCTGGGCCGCCCACGACCTCGAGCCGTACCTGCTGAAGGTGAAGTTCGGGGCGGCGATCAGCATCCCGTTCTGCCTGCTCGGCTCCTACTCGCCGGACCTGTTCACGAAGTGGGCCGTCTACGGCCTCGACTTCTCGGGCCACCACAAGATCGTGTCGGACCCGGTGCAGCTCCACCGCGGCTGGCCGGGGGTCGGCTTTACCCACACGCTCTTCTTCGGTCTCGTGGTCACCGGGATCATCTACCTGTTCAGCCGCAGCCGGCTGTGGGCGCTGTCGTTCCTCATCGGCGCGGTGCTGCACGTGCTCTCGGACACGCTGGACTCGGTCGGCGTGATGCTGTTCTTCCCGTTCACGACGTACCACGTCCATTTCGACGTCTGGCAGTACGTGGGGGAGGCCGGCCGCCGACGGGACGCGATCGCCTACTACACGTCGCTCGGCGGGGCGTGGGACGCCTTCTGGGCGCTGCTCCTGGCGTTCAACTGGCGCACGCTCACCACGTCCCACTTCCACCGGCGGGTGGCGCCGTTCGACCCGTTCTGGCCGTGGCTGCTCAAGAAGACCAACCAGACCTTCTGCCTCACGATCTACCGGGCGAGCGCCTTCTTCGGCGTGGCGTCAATCATCGGCTGGTACACCTGGGCCCTCTTCCGGAACGAGTTCCACCCGCACCTGGACTGGAGCCTGGGCGGCCCGTCGTGGGCCCCCCGCCAGGGCCCGCCGCCCTAGCCCGCTACCCGATGCGACTGTCCGGCACGCGGCGTGAGGAGCAGCTCGCCTCCCGCCCCAGGACGGTGTTGACCACCGCGCCGAGGCGGACGTCGAAGCGCAGCTTCACGATGCCCGCCCGGTCGACCCGCAGCACGGTCGCCCAGGGGTCGCTGCGGGCGACGCAGGCCACGCCGCGCGAGACCCGCCAGTAGGGCGTGTAGCGCAGCCGCAGCTTGTAGACCCCGGGCCGGGCGACGTCGAGGGTGAGCGCCTCCGCGCCCATCGACCGGACGTGGATCCAGCGCGCGGGGGTGGCGATCGGCGTCGCGTCCGGCACCTCGTAGATCGTCCAGCTCCCCATGCGGGCGACCACCGGCAGTGCGCCCGCGCGCAGGCGCTTGGCCTCCCCGAAGGAGCTGTAGTCGAGCGGGTCGTCCGGCAGGAGCACGTAGCGCACGCCGACGCGCCGGAGCCAGGTCCGGTAGCGCCGCGCGGTGAGCGTGTCGGCGTACAGGGCGGCGTTCGCCGGGAAGTCGTCCTGCCGGTACCAGCCGCGCGCCAGCGGCACCCCGCGCTCGGCGAGGTAGAGGGCCTCCCAGTGGTGGCTCGTCGCGACGACCTCGACGCGGTAGTTCGGGTTGCGGTGGCGCTCGAGGAACGCGATGGCCGGGAACCAGAAGTCCTCGCGCGACGCCCGCTCGCTGGCCCCGACCCGCAGGCTGCCGACGGCCGGGAGGGCCTGCCAGAGCAGCGCCAGCGCGAGGATCGCGATCACCGGGACCCGGGGCCGGAAGCCGCGCGCCGCGAGGGGCAGGAGCAGGAGGGGCACCCCCGCGACGAGGAGCAGGCGGCCCACGTTCGCGCCGAGCGTGAACGGCACGGCGAAGACCGCCAGCGACAGGAGCGCGTACACGGCGAAGAGCGCCCGGATCACCCGCTGGTCGGGCAGGCCGCGGGTCACGGCGGCGCCCACGAGGCAGAACGTGAGGATGATGATCAGGTCGAAGCGCTGGAACGGATAATGCGACCCGGGCGCGGTGAAGGCGCGGCCGAGCAGCGCGGTCGCGACGAGCAGGGCGACGAGCCCGGCGCCGAAGAGCAGGTCCGCCCGCCGTCGCTGCCACCCGGGCGCGGCGAGGGCCACCCCGGCCACCACCAGGCAGAAGAAGACCAGGCTGAGCGGATGGGTGAGCGCGGTGACGGCCGCGGCCCCGAGGGCGAGCGTCCGCCGCCCGCGCTGCAGCGCCACCAGGCCCCAGAGGGCCACGGCCAGGCCGAGCAGGAAGGGATACGTGCCGACGACGGCGAGGAGCGGCAGGAGCAGCGCGAACGCGAGCGCCGAGGGCGTCGCGACCTCCGGCCAGCGCCGCCGGACGAGGCTGCTGAAGGCGCCAGCGCTCGCGGCGACCGACCCGACGACGACCACCCACGTGCCGAGGAGCGCCGCGAGCGGGTAGTAGAGCAGGCTGTAGTTGACCTGGCTGTAGCGCCCGGCGTACCAGAAGTTGTCCCAGAACCGCCAGCCGTGGCTGCGGAAGACCTCGGTCTGGTAGAGGTGCGCCGCCGCGTCGGTGCCGCCCGGGAGCAGAAGGCCGAGCGTCAGCGTCACGAGCCCCGCGAGCACGGCCGCCTCGCGCGGGTGGGCGAGACCGGACGCGAGACGTCGAGCGTGGAGTGCCACGGCGGGCTAGGGGTTCCCGGGCGGTGTGGGGGGCGTTGGCGGTGTCGGCGTGGGCGCAGGCGTCGGGGCAGGGG
>DATFWK010000223.1:0-4960 GCA_035259345.1 Miltoncostaeaceae bacterium
ACGCCGGCATCTGGCCCGCCGAGCCGGTGCCGGTGGCCGCGATGGCCCTCGAGCGGTGGGAGCGGACGCTGCGGGTGAACCTCACCGGCACGTTCCTCTGCTGCCGGGCCTTCCTCCGCCACGTCGCCGCCACAGGGCACGGCTCGATCGTGCTGGTCTCCTCCACGGCGGCCCTCGTCGGCGAGGAGGGCCACGCCGACTACGCGGCGTCGAAGGCCGCGTTGACCGGCCTGATGCTCAGCCTGAAGAACGAGATCGTTCGGATCGCGCCGCTCGGGCGCGTCAACATGGTCGCTCCCGGATGGGTGGCCACGCCGATGTCGGCGGGCGTCCTCGACCTGGACGCGGCGGTGGCCCGCGTTACCGCGACGATGGCGCTGCGGAAGATCGCGACGCCGGAGGACGTCGCGCGCCAGGTCGTGGTGCTCGCCTCTGACGAGATCTCCGGCCACGTGACCGGCCAGGTCGTGACCGTCGCGGGCGGCATGGAGGGCCGGCTCCTCCACCCGCCGGACGCGGCAGGCATACCGCTCGGCTAGCGCCTCCGGGCCGCGCGCTCCATGAGCTCGTCCTGGCTGTTCCGGGGCGGCGTGCCGTTCTGCGGATCGACACGCGACCAGGCGCCGGAGGAGTCGAGCTCCCAGGCGAGCGACGTGTCGGCCAGCATGATGTCGAGGATCGTGGCCAGCTCCCGGCAGGCGACGCCGTCGTCCACGGGGGCCACGAGCTCGACGCGGTGGTCCAGGTTGCGGGCCATGAGGTCCGCCGACCCGATCAGGTGCCGGGTCTCCTCGCCGCTCGTGAACGCGAAGATGCGCGCGTGCTCGAGGAAGCGCCCGACGATCGAGATCACGCGGATCCGCTCGCTCACCCCCTCGATCCCCGGGCGCAGGCCGCAGATGCCCCGCACGACCAGGTCGACCTGAACGCCGGCCTGCGAGGCTCGGTAGAGCGCCTCGATGATCGGCCCGTCGATCAGGGCGTTCAGCTTCATCCGGATCCGCCCCGGCGAGTGGTCCGCGTGAGCCTCGGTGACGCGCTCGATCTCGGCGAGCAGGCCGCTTCGCAGGTGGTCCGGGGCCACGAGCACGCGCCGGTAGGACGGCGGGCGCGAGAAGCCGGTTAGGTAGTTGAACAGGTCCGCGACGTCCTCGGTGATGTCCTCCCGGCACGTGAAGAGCCCGAGGTCCGTGTAGAGGCGCGCCGTCGTCGGGTGGTAGTTGCCGGTGCCGACGTGGACGTAGCGGCGCAGCCGCTTGCCCTCCCGGCGCACGACGAGGCAGAGCTTGGCGTGGGTCTTGAGGCCGACGTGCCCGTAGACGACGTGGACGCCGGCGCGCTCCAGCGCGCGCGCCCAGCGGATGTTGCGCTCCTCGTCGAACCGGGCCTGGAGCTCGACCAGGCACACGGTCTGGATGCCCTGCTCGGCCGCGAGCATGAGCGCCGGGACGATCGGCGTGTCACCGCTCGTGCGGTAGAGCGTCTGCTTGATCGCCACGACGTCGCGGTCGTCCGCCGCCTGCTCGACCAGGCGGGCCACGCTGGTCTCGAAGTCGTCGTAGGGGTGGTGGACGAGCAGGTCGCCGCGGCGGATGGCGGCGAACATGTCGACCGGCTCGTCGTCCGGCGAGCGCAGGCGGGGCGGCGTCCGTGGCTCCCAGGCCTTCTCGTGGAGCCCGGGCCCGTCGAGGTCGTGGAGCTCCCAGAGCGACGTGAGGTCGAGCGGGCGCGGGGTGCGGTAGACGTCGCGCTCGCGCAGGCCCAGGGCCTCGCGCAGGTCGGCGACCATCCGCTTCGGCGCGCGCTCGTCGATCTCGAGCCGCACGACGTCGCCGAAGCGCCGCCGCCTGAGCTGCTGCTCGACGGCGCCGAGCAGGTCGTCCGCCTCGTCGGAGATCGAGAAGTCCGCGTCGCGGGTGACGCGGAAGAGCCCGACGTCCAGGATCTCCATGCCCGGGAAGATGCGCTCGAGGTGCGCCTCGACGACGTCCTCCGTGGGCACGAAGCCGTCCTCCACCCGGATGTAGCGCGGAAGCCCGGGGAAGAGCTTCACGCGGGCGAAGCGCGTCTCCTCCCCCACCGGGTCGTGCACCGTGACGCCGAGGTTCAGCGAGAGCCCGGAGATGTAGGGGAACGGCTGCCCGGGGCCGACCGCGAGCGGCGTGAGGATCGGGTAGAGCTCGCGCTCGAAGCGGGTTACCAGGGCGCGCGCCGACTTCCCGCTGAGATCGGCCGGCGACAGCACCGGCACCCCGGCGGTCGCCAGCGCCGGGCGCACCTCGTCGGCCCAGATCCGGCTCTGCTCCGCGACGAGCTCGGCCGCCCGGGCGGCGATCCCCTCGAGCACCTCCTCGCGGGGCAGCTGGTCCGGGGTCGAGGACGGCCGCGCCGCCTCGAACGCGTCCTGCTGGCCGGCGACGCGCACCATGAAGAACTCGTCGAGGTTGCTCGAGAAGATCGCAAGGAACTTGCACCGCTCGAGCAGCGGGGCGGCCGGGTCCGCCGCCAGCGCGAGCACGCGCGCGTTGAACTCCAGCCACGAGAGCTCGCGGTTGATGTAGAGGGCGGGGTTCCCGAGGTCCTGGGCCTCGCGGGCCCCCCGCTTCGTCGTCGTCGCCATCGCTGGTCCTGGGCTGGTCGGGGTGCGCTTGCCGAGGGGGAGCCTACGCGACCGGCGGCTGCCGGCGGAGCGTCAGCCGGTAGCGCCCGCGGCCGGAGGACGCCTGGACCTCCAGCGTGTAGACGCCCGCCTGCGGGGCCTTGTAGACCATCCGCTCGAAGCTCCGCGGGCTGATCTCGGCGGCCGCCAGCCACTGGCGGAGATACGCCGGGCCCGGCACGAACGCCGGGGCCCCCGGCCGCCAGAGCACGAGGTCCATGTCGGCGGTCGGATCGCCCTCGAGCGTGGCGTCGAGCGTCTCGCCCTGGTCCAGGACGACCCGCACGTCGTCCCCTGGGTCTGCCCAGTGCTCCACCGAGCCCTGGACGATGGCCGCCGCGGGGCCGACGGCGTCGGATACCGGCTGCTCCGCCGCGACGTCGGCCGGGTCGTCGTCCGGCTCCGGCCGGTCCGGCGGCGGCACCGGCGCCGCGAGCGCGCCGGCCAGGCTGACGATGCCCCATCCGGTCGCGCGGTCCCACCCGCGCGGCCCCAGGTCGGTCGCCGAGCCGAGCAGCATGTCCCGAAGCTGCGAGGCCTCGAGCCGCGGGTTGTGGGCGAGCAGGCGCGCGGCCACGCCGCTCACGATCGCGCTCGCCATCGAGGTGCCCGTGCGGCTCACGTAGCGCGGCGCCCCGCCGCGGCCGGGGGCCGTCGACAGGATGCGGCGGCCCGGCGCGGAGATGGCGACCTGCGGCCCGCGGGTCGAGGTCGGGATCGGCTGCCCGTCGTCCGCCGTCGCGGCGACGGCCAGCACGTGGCGGTACGCGCCCGGGTACTCCCGCGGGCCGCCGGATCGGCCTGAGTTGCCGGCCGCAGCGACGACCAGGGCCCCCGCGCGGGCGGCGTCGTCGATCGCCTCCTGCTCGAGCGGGGACGACCCCACCCCCGACAGCGAGAGGTTGATCACCCGCGCCTTGCGGCTGAGCGCGTAGTGGATGCCGCGCACGAGCGACGCCGTGGTCGCCCGCCCCTCCCGGTCGGCGATCTTGACCACCAGGAGGCGTGCGTCGGCGACGCCGGCACCGCCGAGCCCGTTCTCCGCGGCGGCGGCGATGATGCCGGCGACGTGGGTCCCGTGACCGGACTGGTCCTCGAGCGGGCTCGATCCGGGTACGAAGGAGCGTGCTGCGCCGGTGACGACCCGGCCGCCGAGGTCCGGGACGGTCGCGTCGACGCCCGTGTCCAGCACGGCGACGAGCGGCCGCCGGCCGCCGGAGGGCGGCGGCGTCCAGTGGATCAGCCCCAGGAACGGCTGGTCCACCCCGAGCGGGTCCGGGGAGCCGACCACGGTCCGGGCACGGTCTGGCTCGACCGCCGCGACGCCCGGCCGACGCGCGAGGCGGGCCAGCGCCGCGCCGCGCCCCGGCAGGCGCACCCGCCAGACGCGGCCGCCCGGCCAGAGGCGCTCGGCCCCGGGCCCGAGCACGCCCGGCGACGCGCCGGGGCGCAGGGTGACGATCGCCGCTGCCTGGTCCGGTGGGGGTGCGGGCGCGGCGCCGGTCAGCGCCGGAAGCGGACGGCGATGGCCACGAAGAGGGCGATCAGGACGATCACCAGGAGCGCGCCGATGAACAGCGAGAACAGCGCGCCCAGGATCGGCAGAGCGATGACCATGGCCTGCGCCAGCGCGATCACCATCACGAGGTCGCGCGCGAGCCCCGACTCGAGCCGGCCGCCCGCGGCGAAGCAGACGATCAGCGCCAGGGCGACGATGACGATGCCGATCAGGAACCCCGGGCGGACCACCACGTAGGCGATGAGCTCGGCCAGGGCGAGCGCCGCCGCGACGGCGATGCGGCGCGAGCGCAGCCAGGCGCTGGCGCGCCCGCTCCAGCCGGGCGGCCGCTCCTCGACGGTGATGACGGGAAGTCGCTCCACGATCTCCCGACGCAGTCTACCGGGCAGGCCCTCGATCCAGCCGTGGGGCCGGGCCGGTCGCAGGCGAGCCAGGGAACGCCACCATCCCGAGCACCAGCCGCGGGTCGAGCCGCGCGGCGGCGTCGCGGGCGTCCGAGAGCTCCTCGAAGAGTCCCGCGACTGCGGAGCCGCTGCCGCAGAGGAGCGTTCCGCGGGCACCGGCCGCCCGCAGCGCCCGCGCCACCCGTCCGAGGCCCGGCCGCAGGGCCAGGGCCGCCGGCCAGAGGTCGTTCCGCGTCCATCCGGGAAGGTCGCGCGCCCGCTCGGGCGCCGGGGGGTCGTCGGCGGGCTCCGGCGGGCGCATGCGGTCGAAGGCCGCGTAGACGGCGGCGGTGGCGAGGCCGCCGGCCGGCCTCGCAAGGAGCGCCGCGAACGGCGGGG
>DATFWK010000224.1:0-6764 GCA_035259345.1 Miltoncostaeaceae bacterium
CTGTAGTCCTCGCGCACCGTTCCCCAGGCGCGTTCGCTCAGGTAGGGGCCCCATCGCCGCCAGTCGGCCCCGCCGCTGTCACGGCGCGTGAGCTCGGCATTCGGCACGTCGTCCCCCCTCGAGGCCGTGGATCAGGGCCCCCGCAGCCCGGACGCTAGACGCTCACGCTCCGCCCCGCCCCGAGCCACCCCGCGGGCACCGGCTGGACCGGCGACGGGCGCGTTGATATAACGGTCTTTCTTTTATTAGATCGTTAGAAGGAGTCAACCGTGAGCGTGTACTCGATCTGGGAATCCCAATGCGCGGCCGAGACGACGGAGGAGGGTGTCGCCCTCACCAGGGCGATCTGGCGGGACATGGAGTCCTTCGACGGCTACCTCGCCCATGACCTCATCCAGGATCTCGACCAGCCGGGCCACCTGATCGTCGTCAGCCGCTGGTCCAGCCGCGAGGCCGCCGATGCGGCGCTGAGCTACGCGGCCCATCCGAACGCGAGGCGCCTGAATCAACTGGTCAGCGAGCCTCGCCGGCGGACCCTCGGCGCCGCCCTGTGACCGACGCGGGCCTCGTCGTCGCGCTCGCGAACGCTCAGGCCCCACGGCGCCCGCCGTACGCCCGCGCGGCGGTGGCCCAGGACGCGTTGGCGGACGCCAGGCGCGCCTCCGAGCTGCTCGAGCCGTTCCTCGAGGTTCGCGTGCGGGAGGAGGACCTGCCGGCCGTGCGCGCCGTCCAGCGGGCGGTCCTCGCGATCGTCGACGCACTGATCGACGGCTCGCCGCCGCCGCTCGAGGCGCTGAACCGGCTCGCCGCCCGGGAGCCGCTGGTCCAGGTGCTTGAGCAAGGGCCGGGCGGCGGGCCGCGCACGACCCTCCGCCCCCGGCGAACATCAGCCGCGGCGACGCTGATCGCCGATGTGATCGGCGAGCTCGGTCGGCTCGACCCGCGTCGGCTGCGTCGGTGCGCCCGCCCCGAGTGCCCGCTCGTCTTTTACGACATCACCCGCCCCGGGACGCAGCGCTGGCACGCCGAACGCCCCTGCGGGCTCCGCGAGCGGCAACGCCGCCACCAGGCGCGGCACGCCGTCTGAGCGGGTCGCGCGCCCTGCCCTCCCGTCTCAGCCCTCGTAAGAGATGAGCTCGAGCAGGCTCCCGTCGGGATCCCGGAAATAGACGCTCGTCCCGCTATCGCGCGCGCCGAAGCGCGTGACCGGCCCGAGCTCGACGTCCACGCCCCGCTCGCGCAGATGCGCAACGGCGTCCTCGATCCGCCCCGGCCATACGAAGCACAGGTCGCTGTTCCCGGGTCGCACCGGGATGCGGGCCACGTTGTCGCCGGCGTCCACGCCCGGCCCGTGGACGTTCAGCTGGGTCCCGGCGATGCGGTAGACCCACCGCCCCGGCCCGCTCTCGACGATTTCTGCGCCCAGGACCTCGCGGTAGAAGGCGTTCGACCGCTCCCAATCCGAGACGGCGATGACGCAGTGATCGAACGTGATGCCTGCCATCGCGCTCCAGTCTACGAGCGCGGCGACCCGGGAGCGGTGGCGGCCGGTCGGGGCGCAGGGAGGTATTCGCGCAACTGCTGGTTGCGCTTTGGCGGCAGAAGTGCAACCATCGGTTGCGTCAACATTCGAGCGGCGCCCGCCGCGGCCACAGGAGGAGCTCCAATGCCAGACATCCGCCACCGCGTCGGGATCGACGCACCCGCCGCGACCGTCTACGAGGCGATCGCCACCCCGGAGGGGCTGAGCGCATGGTGGACGCGTGACGTCCGCGGTGAGGGCCGCGTCGGCTCGGCTCTCGCCGTCCACTTCGGCTCCGACAAGCCCGGCGCGGTGATGGACGTCACCGAGCTCGACCCCGAGCGGCGTGTGACGTGGAGGTGCAGCTCGGGGGCGCCCGAGTGGATCGGCACCGAGATCCGGTTCGAGCTGAAGCCCGGAGTCCGCGGCGAGACCGTGGTGCTGTTCACCCACGCGGACTGGCGGGAGCCGGTGGAGTTCATGCACCACTGCTCGATCAAGTGGGCGCAGTTCCTCATCAGCCTCAAGCACGGGCTGGAGAGCGGAACGGCGACCCCATTCCCCGAGGACGAGCACATCAGCATCTGGCGCTGACAGAGCCGGGGCCAACAAAAACCCCGCCGGAGCGGGGCTTTCTGAATAGCGGGGGCAGGATTCGAACCTGCGACCTTCGGGTTATGAGCCCGACGAGCTACCGGACTGCTCCACCCCGCGGCGTCGATCAACCATACCAGCCGCCCCCGGGAGGTCAACCTGATCCGGCGGGCCGGACGGGGTCGCCCGTGGCGATCCAGCCGGGCCGCAGGACGTGCGCGTAGACGCCGAACAGGTTCTCCCGACGGGCGGCCAGCGTCGCGAGCACGCGCCCGTCGCGCTCGAGCGTCTCGGGGTCGAACGTGGTGACCGCGCATCGCTCGGTGGGGACGATGACCTGCAGCACGACGGCGTCGCCGACCGCGAGCGCCCTGCCCACCCAGGCGTCCTCGGCGAACGGCGCGTCGCCCTCCGTCGCGACGACGAGGTTCGCCCGGAAGCGCCGGCGGTCGAGCTCGGTCCCGACGGCGCCGTCGAGGGCGGCGAGCGACGCCTCGCCCAGCAGGTGGACGCTCGCGGCGTCGTGGAAGCCGGCCGGGCTCGTGGCCGCCTCCACCGGCCGCCCCGCCAGGCCCTCGACCTCGGCAACGAGAGCGGGGTCGTCCCACCGGCGCCCGGCCCCGTCCGGCCCGCGGATCTCCAGCCCCTCGGCCGCCGCCTGCTCCGCGTATCCCGCCCGGTAGCCGAGGAGCCCGTGGATGCGACGAGCGGTCAGGGGCGTCCCGGTCTCGTCGAGGAGCGCATGGCGGCGGTCGCCGATGAGGCCGAACGGGCCGCAGAACACCCGCCGGAGCCGCTCACCTCCGAACGACTTGACCGGGAAGCGCCAGATGTCGGAGACGACGCCGGCCGTCACGCGGGCCCGCGCTCAGCGGGTGAGCGCGAGGACGATGACGACGATCACGAGCACCGCCAGGCCGGCGTACACCCACCGCAGCGCCTTGCGCCGCATCTCGGCCTCGCAGCGGAGCGTCTCGCGCGCGTGCTGGAGCTTCTCCGGATCGTGCTCCGGCTCCGGCCAGTCGTCGTCGTCGTCGAAGGGCACGCCGCCAAGCGTACCCGCGCCGGTCCGCCTGGTCCCGAAATGACGAACGGGCCCTTGCGGGCCCGTTCGTGCTGCTCGATACGGGGGGGTCTAGGCCACATCGCGCAGGCGCTGCGCCTCCATGAGGCTGGCCAGCTTCTGCAGCGACTGGTTCTCGATCTGGCGGATGCGCTCGCGGGTCACGTTGAACGTGCGCCCGACCTCGTCGAGCGTGCGCGGGTGCTCGCCGCCGAGGCCGTACCGGAGCTCCAGCACACGCCGCTCGCGGTAGCTCAGCGTGTTCAGGACGTCCCTGAGGGCCTCGCTGCGGAGCACCGACTCGGCCGCGTCCTCGGGGGACGGCGCCTTGTCGTCGGCGATGAACTGGCCGAACTCCGACTCCTCGTCGTCGCCCACCGGCTTCTCGAGCGAGACCGGCGTCTGGGCGCTGCGCTTGATCGACTCGACCTCGGCCTCGCCGATCTGCGTGGCCGCCGAGATCTCGGCGATCGTCGGCTCCCGGCCCAGCTCGGAGATGAGCTTCCGCTCGGCGCGGTTGATCTTGTTCAGCTTCTCGACGACGTGGACCGGCATGCGGATCGTGCGGCCCTTGTCGGCGATGGCGCGGGCGACGGCCTGGCGGATCCACCAGGTCGCGTAGGTCGAGAACTTGAAGCCCTTGCGGTAGTCGAACTTCTCGGCCGCGCGCACCAGGCCGAGCGTGCCCTCCTGGATCAGGTCGAGGAAGGAAAGGCCCTGGTTGCGGTAGTTCTTCGCGATCGAGACGACCAGCCGGAGGTTGGCCTCCACCATCTTCCGCTTCGCCTCGAGGTCGCCGAGCTCGATCTTGCGCGCGAGCTCGACCTCCTGGCGGGCGGTGAGCAGCGGCACCTTGCCGACGTCCTTCAGGAACAGCTGAAGCGAGTCGGTCGAGGTCTCGGTCTTGAGGTTCAGGCGGCGCGGGCGATCGCCCTCGTCGGCGAGCTCCACCTGGCGGGCGCGGGCCTCCGCGTCCTCGAGGACCTCGATGCCGAGCTCGTCGAGGTGCCGGTACAGCGCCTCAACGGCCTCCTCGTCGAGATCAGCGGCCTCCAGTGCGTCGGAGACCTCGCCGAGCGCGAGAAAACCCAGCTCCTGGCCGCGCGCCACGAGCGTACGAAGGTCATCCCCGGTCAGCAGTTCCTTGAGCGTCATTCGTCATCTCCTCCGGCCGCGGAAACCGGCCTGGCGGCCGGCTCGGATCGGGCCGATATCGAACAGCTGTTCGATTGTAACGCTTTACTTGTTGAAGTCAAGCTGGCAGCCCGATGGCTTTCCCTAGATCGGCCGTCCGCGGAGTGGACTTGAACCGATGCCAGCTGTCGGCTTCTCGGCAAAGCGGCGGTCTCCTGCCCAAACGGCGCGATGCTCTCAGCGCGCCCTTAAGCGTTGATTAAGACGGCATAGGAGGGGCGTAAAGCTTGCGGGGCTTCTGCTACGGGTTACCCGCTACCAGCGCGCGCAAAAGCTGGGCCGCGCCCTGGCCGAGGCGCGTCGCCGAGTTGAGCTTCGCGGCGCGCACCAGGTTGCGCTGCACAGCCGGGCCGTCGCCCCGGTAGATGGCGAGCATGCCCTCGTTGAACGCCACCAGCTGGTTGTTCGGGTTCGCGCGCTCGAGGGCCGCGAGTCGCGCTGCCGCCCGCTTGAGACCCGCCGGGCCCGTCGCCCCGTCGGCCATCGCCAGGCCCACTTGGGCCTCCAGGCTCCCCGGCTGGAGCGAGAGCGCCCGCTGGTAGTCCGTGCGAGCCGCGGCCGTGTTCCGGAGCTCCTGATGGACCGTCCCGAGGTCCACGTAGCGCGCCGCCGTGGGGCCCGACCTGGTGAGCGCGGCCAGGCTCCGCGCCTGGGCGGCACTCGAGAGGCGGGCAACCGAGGCCGGGAGCGGCCGCTCGACGTAGAGGCGAAGCGGCGGCAGCGATGGCTTCGCCGCCGGCGCCGCCGCGGTCTGCTGCGAGGCGGGCCGCTGCGGCTCGTCGTTGAGAGCCGCGGCGATGCCGATCGCCAGGCCCGCGAGCGCGGCCCAGATGCCGAGCGCGATGCCGATGCGCCTCCACGGCAGGTTCTCGAGCGAGCCGGACGAGGCCTTCGCGGAGGACGAGGCCTTTGCGGCGGATGAGGCCTTCGAGCTGGTCGAGGCCTTCGAGGTGGGCCGGGCGGCGTCGGGCACGGACGTCATGGTGACGGTCGGGCGCCCCGGCCACAACGGGGGCGGGGCGGATGCGGCGGGATTTCCGTCAAAAGCTCATGTCTCGCGCCCCTGATGCCGATCCGTACGAGGACGCGTCTTTTCCACATCGCGAATCGCGAGGGTCAGCAATGATCGATCTGGGTCGAGTTCTTCGCTATGCCGTCGAGCGTGGGGCCAGCGACGTGCACCTGAAGGTGCCGTCCCCTCCCGCCGTCCGCGTGCACGGGCTGCTGCAGCGCATCCCGAAGGCGCCACCGCTGAAGCCGGCGGACACCGAGCGATTCCTCCAGGAGATGCTCGGCCCGTTCCCGGACAAGCTCGAGGAGTTCCGCGAGACCGGCGGCGCCGACTTCTCGCACGCCCGCGACGGCCTCGGCCGCTTCCGCGTGAACGCGTTCCGCCAGCGTGGCTCGGTCAGCTTCGTCATGCGCGCCGTGCCGTTCAAGGTGCCCGAGCTGCACGAGCTGAACCTGCCGCCCGCGGTGGTCCAGCTGTCCGAGGAGGAGCGCGGCATCGTGCTCGTGACGGGCACGACCGGCTCCGGCAAGAGCACGACGCTCGGCGCGATGATCGACCACATCAACCGCCGCCAGCGCAAGCACATCGTGACGATCGAGGACCCGATCGAGATCCTCCACACCGACCGGCTCTCGATGGTCAACCAGCGCGAGGTCGGACTCGACACCCCCTCGTTCGCCGACGCCATGCGGCGTGTCATGCGGCAGGACCCGGACGTGATCCTCATCGGCGAGATCCGCGACCTGGTGACGATGGAGACTGCCCTGAACGCCGCCGAGACCGGCCACCTGGTGTTCTCGACGCTCCACACCCTCGACGCCCCGGAGACCATCAACCGCGCGATCGGCTTCTTCCCGCTCCACCAGCAGCAGCAGGTGCGGGCGATGCTCGCCGGCACGCTCAAGGGCATCCTCTCCCAGCGCCTCGTCCAGACCTTCGACGGCGCCGGCCGGGTGCCGGCGGTCGAGGTCATGATCACGACCGGGCGCGCCCGCGACTTCATCCTCGACGCCGACCAGACCGGGCTCCTGCACGAGGTGATCCGCGACGGCGAGTACTACGGGATGCAGACCTTCGACCAGTCGCTGTTCGGGCACGTCAAGTCCGGGATGATCACGATCGACGAGGCCATGCGCGCGGCGACGAGCCCGCACGACTTCAAGCTCATGCTCGAGTCGGGCCAGGCCCGGCGCGGCGACGCGGTGGAGGTCCCGAACGCCGTCCAGACCGGTGAGCTGGCCGGGAAGAAGCGGTGATACAGTCATTTCGGTGGGTGACGACCGTCTCCCGGACGGCGGCGGCGAGTGTCCTGTGCTCGCGACCGCCCGCATCGTCTCGGGCAAGTGGACGCTGCTGGTCCTGCGTGACCTGGCCGGCAG
>DATFWK010000225.1:0-7481 GCA_035259345.1 Miltoncostaeaceae bacterium
TCGACGAGCGTCGCGACAAACGGATAGATGCCGTCGACGAGGCGGCCGCCGATGTCGGTGATGTAGGAGAGCTGCCCGCGCCCGACGCCCGCCGGTGCGCCCACGTTGACCGTCGCGCGGATCACCGGGGTGTCGTCCGAGTAGGTCGTCGCGACCAGCGTGTCGCCGGAGAGCTCGAGCGTGGTGCGCCCCGGGGTCGCAGGCACGCCGCGTGCCTTGACGTAGTCGCGCATCCCGGGGTTCGAGTTGAAGTAGTGCGTCCACCAGCGGCTCGGCGTCTGCCCGTCCGGCGCCGTGCGGTCGAGGTCCGGCCCCGCGTAGGTGAGCGAATAGGAGCCGAATCCGGACGTCTGGTCGTCGGCGTCGACGACGTACTGGTTCATGAAGAGCTGCCGGTTCGCGATCGGCCGCAGATCCGGGTGGGTCAGCGCCGCGACCGCCTCGGGATCCTCCGGGATCCAGGTGAAGTAGAGCATCCTGCTGTTGATCACCATCTGGGGTGGCACGAGGGCCATCGGAGCCTCCTTCGACGCGCGGTCCGGACGCGCCCAGACTACCCCCCGGCGAGCTTCGTCCGGTACCGCCCGGCGAGGTGGGCCGCGACGCGCTCGCGGTGGTCGCCCTGGATCTCGATCACGCCGTCCTTCACCGCGCCGCCGGAGCCGCAGAGGCGCCTGAGCTCGCGGGCGACCTCCGCCCCCTCGGCCGGCGGGACGCCGTCGACCAGCGTGACGGTCTTGCCCTTGCGCCCGGCCTTCGTGCGGCTGATGCGCACGACGCCGTCGCCGCGGGCGGGCGCCGGCGCCTGCTCGACCGGCTCCGGCACGCGGCCGGCCTCGGTCGAGTAGACGAGCCTGGATGTCGGCGGTCGCTCGATCGTCCCTCCGGGGTCCGCCGGGCCATTGTGGCAGAGTGCCCCGCGTCGTCCCCGACCTCCACAGCCACACGACCGCCTCGGACGGGGAGCTCGACCCGGAGGACCTCGTCGCCGCGGCGGCGGCGGCCGGCGTGGGCGTCCTCGCGGTGACCGACCACGACACGATGGCCGCCGTCCCGGCCGCGGCGGCTGCCGCCCGGCGTCTCGGCGTGCAGGTGATCCCCGGCGTGGAGCTGAGCGTCCGAGTGCCCCACGGCTCGATGCACCTGCTCGGGTACTTCCGCACGGCCGACCCGCAGCCGCTGGCCGGGCGCCTCGAGGAGCTCGGCGCCGAGCGGGAGGTCCGCATCGCCGCGATCGTGGCCCGGCTCGACGCGCTCGGCGTCCCGGTCTCGCTCGAGCGGGTGCGCGCACGGGCCAAGGGACGGGTCGGGCGGCCCCACGTCGCCGCCGAGCTGGTCGCCGCCGGCCACGTCCCCTCGCGCGAGGCCGCGTTCGACACGCTGATCGGCGACGGCGGGCCGGCCTGGGTGCCCTCGGCCGGGCTCCTCCCCGACGAGGCGGTCGAGCTGGTCCGCGCCTCCGGCGGCGCGGCCGTCCTCGCCCACCCGGCCTCGCTCGCCCTCGGCGCCCGGCACCTCGAGGCGTTCGTGCAGGGCCTCGCGGCGCGCGGGCTCGCCGGCATCGAGGTGCACCGGCCGGATCACACCCCCGAGCAGCGCGACGCGTTCGCCCGCATCGCCCGGCGCCTCCGCCTGGTCCCGGCCGGGGGCTCCGACTTCCACCGCCCCGACGGGCCGGTGCGGCTCGGCGACACGGGCGAGCCGCCGCTGCCGCACGACGTGCCGGACCGCCTGCTCAACGGGTTCGCTACCGTGTCCGCCCGGTGAGCGCCGTCGATCTCGCACCGTCCGCCCCGCGCGCTGCGGGGGTCCACTGGGATCTCAGCTCGCTGGCACCGGACGCGGAGACGGCACGGCGCAGGATGGACGAGGCCCTGGAGCGGTGCCGCGCGTTCGAGGCCGCCTACCGGGGCACGATCGCCGAGATCAGGCCGCAGCGGCTCGCCGAGATGCTCCGCGAGCTCGCCGAGATCGACAACGAGCTCTCGCGCCTGGCCTCCTACGCGCACCTGCGCGAGGCCGTGGACGTGACCGACCAGGAGAACCGCGACCTGTCCGCCGCCATCGACCGCGCGCTGGTCGAGGCGGCCAACCTGCTGCGCTTCGCCGAGCACGAGTGGATCGCGCTCCCGGACGACGTCGCCCGCGATTTGTCCGACGCGCCCGAGGTGGCCGCGGACGCCCATTACCTGCGCGCCCTGCGCCGGTACGGGCCCCATACGCTCTCCGAGCCCGAGGAGCGGGCCCTCGCCGAGCGCACGCCCGCGGCGGTGAGCGCCTGGCAGACGCTCTTCGGCCAGATCACCTCGACGCTCGAGACGCCCTTCGATGCCGGGGACGGCCCGGAGCCGCACAACCTCGACCGGCTGCTCGCCCTGATGCGCGACCGCCGGCGCAAGGTCCGCCGGCGCGCCTTCAAGGCCCTCTACGGGATGCTCGAGCCGCACACCCCGGTCCTCGCCCACTGCTACGACACGCTGGTGGCGGACCGCCTGGTGATGGACCGCCTCCGCGAGTACGGCGGGCCCATGGAGGCGACGCACCTGCGCAACGAGGTGGACAGCGAGGTGGTCGACCGGATGCTCGAGGCGGTCGAGCGCCACTACGGCCTGGCCCAGCGGTGGTTCACGACCAAGGCGGGTCTCCTCGGCATCGACCAGATGACGGTCTACGACCAGTACGCGCCCGTGGGCGATCCGCGCCCGGTTCGCTTCGACGAGGCGGTGCGCCTGGTCGGCGACTCGTTCGACCGGTTCTCCCCCGCCATCGGCGACATCGCACGGGGGTTCTTCGCCGAGCGGCGCGTGGACGCCGAGCCGCGGGCGGGCAAGCGCGGCGGCGCCTTCTGCTCGCCGGTGGCCCAGAACGCGCGGCCCTACGTGCTCCTGAACTACACGGACCGCATGGACGACGTGATGACGATGGCCCACGAGCTCGGCCACGGCATGCACTTCACGCTCGCCCACGACCATCAGACGGCGCTCTCCGCGGGAACCGGCCTCGCGCTCGCCGAGATCGCCTCCACCTTCGGCGAGCTCCTCACGTTCGACTTCCTGCTCGCGCGCGAGTCCGACCCGGACACCCGCCGGGCGCTCGTCAGCGAGCGCGTCGAGGGTGCATTCGCCACGATCTTCCGCCAGACCGTGCTCTGCCGCTTCGAGCAGGCGGCCTATGGCATGCGCGCGGAGGGCCAGACGCTCACCGTCGAGCGCCTGGCCGAGGCCTGGCTCGAGGCGAACCACCGCTACTACGGGGACAGCGTGCGGATGCCGAAGCCCTACCGGCTCGGCTGGTCCTACATCGTCCACTTCGTCTCGACGCGCTTCTACACGTACGCCTACTCGTTCGCGCAGCTGGTCGCGCTCGTGCTCTACGGCCGCTACCGGCGGGACGGCGAGGCGTTCGTCGGGCGGTACCTCGACTTCCTCGCGGCCGGCGGCAGCGAGGCGCCGGTGCCGCTGCTCGCGCGCCTCGGCGTCGACCTGCGCGAGCCCGCCGTCTGGGACGAGGGCTTCGCGGAGGTCGAGCGGATGATCGAGGAGGCCCGGGCGATCGCCGCCTGAGCCTCCCCCGCCTCACTTCTTCTTGGATGCCTTCTTCGAGGCCTTGAGCGGGTTCAGCGCGCGCTGCACCTGCTCGGGCAGCTCGGTGATGTGGTAGAGCGGCAGCCCGCAGGCCGGGCCGCTGCGCGTGGGGCGCGCGTAACAGGTGACCGGCTCGCCCCAGAGGACGCTCGTGCGGTGGCCTCGCTCGCAGACGTAGACGCGGGCGATGCGCACCGGGGGCAGCCCGCCGAGCTCGGCCGGGCCCTCCTCGGTCGGGACCTCGGCCTCCTCGAACACGGGGACCGGGTCGTCCGCGGCCTCCTCGACGTCCTCGGCGTCGGCGACCGTCTCCTCGACGTCCGCCTCGGCGACCTCGTCGGCCTCCGCGAGCGCCTCCTCCTGGTCCGCCGCCTCGTCGTCACCCTCGGCGACGGGCTCCTCGACGGCCTGCTCGCCGTCCTCTGCCGGCGCCTCGGCCTCGGGCTCGGCCGCCTCGGGCTCGGCGACCTCGATCTCCGGTGCCGCCTGCTCCTCGGCCTTCGCCTCGGCAGGGGTCTCCTCGGCCGCGGCCTCCGGCCCGGCCGCCTGCGTGTCCGGCGTGGTCACCTCGGTCTCGTCGCTCATCCCGGCTCCTCTCTCGACCGAGGAAGGATAGCGCGGGTCCTGCCGGTCACGGCCGGCGCGGTCCGGTGAGCGCCGACGACCTGCCGCCGGGATTCGACCCCGTGGACGAGGAGGTCGCCGTCGGGCCGTATCTCCTTCGGATCGTGCGGCCGCGGACAGCCGAGACCCTGATCGACGAGGCGCTGTTCGCGCTCGACGAGCGCCTCCCGTACTGGGCCGAGGTCTGGCCGAGCGCTCGCGTGCTGGCCGGGGCGCTCGTCGCGGAGCCGCTCGCCGGGCGCCGCGTGCTCGAGCTCGGGGCCGGCCTCGGCGTCCCGAGCATCGTCGCGGCCCTGCGGGGGGCGACGGCGGTGGCCACGGACTGGTACGAGGAGGCGCTCGCCTTTTGCCGCGCGAACGTCGCACGGGCCGGGGTGCCCGTGGACGTGCTGCTCGTCGACTGGTTCGACCCGCCGGCCGAGCTCCTCGCCGGCGAGCCGTTCGACCTGGTGATCGGCGCGGACGTGCTCTACGAGCCGCGCCACGCCGCGCCGCTGGCCGAGCTCGTCCGGCGCCTCGTGGCCCCGTGCGGGACCGCCTGGATCGCCGATCCCCGCCGCCCCGACGCCGCGCCGTTCCTCCGCAGGATGGCCGAGGCCGGATGGAGCGTCGAGACGGAGGAGGTCAGGAACCCCGGCCGTATCGACGAGTCGGGGCCGATCATCAAGCTCCATCGCATCCGGCCGCCTGGTTGAGGGCCGCGGCGGGACGTCCGATACACTCGTCCGGAGCGATCCTCGGTAGCTCAATTGGTAGAGCATCCGGCTGTTAACCGGAGGGTTGCAGGTTCGAGTCCTGCCCGAGGAGTGAGAAAAGCCCCTCTCCTGCAGCGGTCGCAGGACCGGGGTTCGCGTCGGCGACGAGAATGACGACGCCCGGCTCGTAGCGGTCGAGGAAGTCGGCGGCCACCGTGGGATCGGTTGCGTCCGCGACCTCCAGCCGGATCGCGGCGCCGCCGTTCGGGATCCCCTCAAGCCCGGACGCTGTCAGGGCTACCGCGACCACCGGGGCGCCGGCCTGAGCCATGGCCGCCGCGATCCCGCGGCCCAGGCCGCTGCTCGCGCCGACGACGATCGTTGTCCCGCCGACCGGGTCGCTCCCGGCGCCGGCGATGTCACTCGCGGGCTTGGTGCTCATGGCTGCTCCTTTCGTTTCCAACAGAGATCCGGGCACTCGGCGAATCCATCGCGAGCGGATCGCGCATCGCACAGAGGACACCGGGCCGCGCTCGGATCGGCACCGCCGAGGAATGAGGAAGGCGCACTCCGGGCCACGCCCCCTCCGCATCTCGAGGTGCACCCCGGCGACAGGGAGGCCGCGGCTGCGTTCCTGGCCGAGTTGCTCGGCTGGCGGCCTGAGCTGATCCGAGCGGGCTCCGGGTCCTACTTCGCCGGCGAGGGGGCGGCCCGATCGAGGCTGACAGACTCGGGACCACCCTCGCGGAGGACGATGGCGTCGACGCTGTCGCCGGCGGGCTCCACAGTCGCGCAGAGGGCGATCGCCAGCTTGGCGAGCGCGCCGAGCCGGGGGACCGGGCGGAGCGGCCGCCCGAACCGGATCAGATCACCCCGCTGCTCGAAGTCGGAGCCCTCCCGCTGCGGCACGCCGTTCACGTACACGCCGACCACCTCCCGCGTGCCCTCGGGCAGGGCGAAGTCCATCGAAAACACGGGCGTCCGATGACGAGGATGGCGCCTCACGCGGGATCGGTCTCCCCGGGCGTGCCTGGCGTTACAAGGCCTGGATCGCCAGCGGGTCGAACGTCCCGGTTGAGGCGAAGGTCGCGGCGGGGGACGAGGCATCTAGCCTGAGTGGTGTGCGGGCACCCCTGCTGATCGCTGCTGCACAGCCAGCGTGCACGGCCAAGGACGTGCGAGCGAACGCACGTGAGCACGCGCGCGTCATCCGTGCCGCTCGCGCGCGGCTGGTCGTCTTCCCGGAGTTGTCCTTAACCGGCTACGAGCTCGACGCCGAAGTCGTGTCACCGGACGACGAGCAGCTGGGCGCAATCGTCGCGGCCTGTGCGGAAATGGAGAGCGTCGCGCTTGTCGGCGCTCCCGTTCAGGGCGAGGCGGGGATGGTGCACATCGGGATGTTGCGCGGGAGCTCCGCCGGGGTTGAGATCGTCTATCGCAAATCCCATCTGGGAGGCGACGAGCCGGCGCGCTTCGCGCCCGGGGACGGATCCGTCGCGATCGACTTGGATGGTTGGCGCGTCGGACTGGGGATCTGCAAGGACACTGGCGTCGAGCAGCACATCACGGACGCGGCGGCCCTTGAGCTCGATCTCTACGTCGCAGGGCTCGTGCACCGCCCGGAGGAGCTCGCCATGCAGGAGGACCGTGGCCTCGGAATCGCGTGCGCTTGTCGAGCGTACGTCGCTTTCGCCAGCTTCGCCGGCCCAACCGGTGGCGGCTTCGACCAGACCGCGGGCGGGTCATCGATCTGGGCGCCGGACGGCAGGCCCCTCGGGCGGGCCGGGGTCGAGCCAGGCGATTTCACCCGTGCGCTGTTGACTTAGCCGCGCCCGGTCCCAGCGAGCCATGAAGAGACGCCGCCGACCCTAAGGCAGGGATGCTCGCCGCTCGCTCGGCAAGGCCTTGCGCGACCGGCGGCCGTACCCCTCCCGCGCCCGGGTGTCGGCGCGACGGCGCTGCGGATTCGTGGCGTCTGGCTGAGTGGAGTGGGGGGTGACTCCGGTGAATGGGGCCAGCGGCCGAGCTCACGCGCGGGCGGTTGATCGCGACCCATGCCTGCCTCTCTGCGCCCCGCTCACGGGGCCATTCAAGTGCGACCCCGCCTGGGTGCCGGGGCTGGCTGATCGTACGCACGCGTTCTCCTTCTCGGCCGGTTGGAAGCGGCGCGAGGGAAGGGCGCGCCCGGGGTTAGCCTCCGGTCGGGCATTCCCGCAGCCCTTTAGAAACGTCCGAGGAGCACGTAGCCAGTGACCGAGCACACGCCATTCATCGACTTCGAAAAGCTGCCCGCACCGAGGGAGGGCTTCCTGGTCACCCACTTCATCACCGTGCGAGAGGTTGCTGTCTCGCGCGCCTTCTACTCCGAGGTCCTCGGAGGCCAGATCGTGATGGAGGAGAACCCGTGCATCATCAAGCTCTCCAACTCGTGGCTGATCATGAACCCCGGCGGTCCGCCCACCCCGGACAAGCCCGACATCTCCGTCGTCAACTACGAGTCCGGCAACACGGTCTCCAGCTTCCTGAACCTGCGCGTTGCCGACATTCAGGCGTGTTTTGAGCTGTGGAGCTCGAGGGG
>DATFWK010000226.1:0-7760 GCA_035259345.1 Miltoncostaeaceae bacterium
GGCCGGCGCGCGAGGAGACTAGGAGCAGCACGATCGTGAGCGGCACGAGGGCGGCGCCCGCCTCCACCGGCGAGTAGCCGAGCACGACCTGCAGCTGGATCGGCAGCAGAAAGATCGTGGCGCCCAGCGCCGCGTAGACCGCCACGGTGACCACGTTGGCGGCCGAGAACTGCCGGATCCTGAACAGTGACAGCGGCATCAGCGGGTTGGAGCGGGAGCGCTCGACGGCGATGAACGCCGCCAGGAGCAGGATGCCGGCGATCATCGGGACGAGCACGAGCGGCTCCGTCCAGCCGCGTGCCGGGCCCTCCGTCAGCGCGAACGTGAGGCCGGCCAGCCCGAGCGCGCCGAGCACGCCGCCGGCGACGTCGAGCGGCTGCTTGCGGGCTTCTGCGTCCATGCTCTCGGGCACGTGGCGAAGGCTGACGACGACCACCGCGGCGGCCAGCGGCACGTTGATGAGGAAGATGAGGCGCCAGCTCCAGGCCTGCACCAGGTAGCCACCGACGAACGGGCCGACGGCGCCGGCGATGCCCCCCAGGCCGGACCACGCGCCGATCGCGCCGCCGCGGTCGTCCTCCTGGAAGCTCGCCTCGAGGATGGCCAGGCTGCCCGGGGTGAGCAGGGCGCCGCCGACACCCTGCAGCGCCCGCGCCGCGATCAGCGTCTCGGAGGTGGGCGCGGCGGCGCAGAGCACCGAGGCCGCCGCGAACCAGATCGCGCCGGCCACGAAGACCCGGCGCCGGCCGAGCCGGTCACCGAGGGCGCCGCCCAGGATGAGCAGCCCGGCGAGCGTGAGCGTGTACGCGTTGACCGTCCACTGCAGGGTGGCCAGGTCCGCGTCGAAGTCCTTCGCGATCGCGGGCAGGGCGACGTTGACCACCGTCGCGTCGAGGAAGGCCATGCCGGAGCCGAGGACCGTGGCGGCGATGGTCCAGCGGCCGGGGGCGGATTTCAGGCGCAGGTGGCCGGCGGTGACGGCGGCGGTGGCGCTCACCCGCCCAATCATGTCCGTCGCGGAGAAGGGAGGCCCGGGCACCGGCCGGTCCGTGCAGCACCCGGGCCAAACCGTCGCGCGATCGACGTCGGGTGGTCGCGCGTCGGTGACATGAAGAGGCGGCCGCGCGCCGCCTGATACATCGGTCAGCGCAGGGAGTAGAAGACCCAGTCCGTGCGCTGGGTGCGGGCGGCGTTGGCGTGGCAGTCCGCGCAGCCGGCCTCGGGGAAGCTCGTGCGCTGGAAGGCCTCCGCCGCCGACGAGCGGGTGTACTCGTGGAACGACCACCCGCCGTTCTGGGGGTTGGCGGCGCGGACCTTGCGCATGATCGCGATCAGCGTCACGACGCTCCCGGTCGTCCCGGTCTTCACCACCACCGTGCCGCGCGGGTACGGGTAGGCCTGCCGGCCGTTGCGGGTGAGCTGGGCCCGGGTCTCGCTGACGACGACCTTCTTCGAGCCGGGGTGCGCGGCGCCGAGCCCGCGAAGGGCGGCACGGGGCGGCTTGCCCAGGCGCGTCCAGCCGGTCGAGGCGAGGACGGCCTTGGCGTCGGCCGGGGCGAGCCCGCGCACGTCCGGCCGCGGGGCCGCATCGGACGCGGTCGCGACGAACAGCGCCACGCTCGCGGCCGCGACGACGAGTGCCCCGAGCGCCAGCGGCCCGCGGCGCCTCATCGGTCCGCCCCCTCGAGCGCCCGGTCGAGGTCGTAGGCGGCCGAGATCAGCCCGAGGTGGGTGAAGGCCTGGGGGAAGTTGCCGAGCGCCTGGCCGGTCGTGCCGATCTCCTCCGAGTAGAGCCCCAGGTGGTTGCCGTAGCTGAGCATCTTCTCGAACACGAGCCGCGCCTCGTCAAGCCGTCCGGCCCGGGTGAGGGCCTCGACGTACCAGAACGAGCACAGCGAGAAGGTGCCCTCGCCGCCGGCCAGGCCGTCGTCGACCGCCGCCGGGTCGTAGCGGTGGACCAGGCTGTCGCTGACGAGGTCGGTCGAGATCTGGTCGAGCGTCGAGAGGAAGCGCGGGTCCACCGGGCCGATGAAGTGGACCAGCGGCATGAGCAGCGCGCTCGCGTCGAGCACGTCCGTGCCGTAGTGCTGGACGAAGGCCTTGCGCTCCTCCGACCAGCCGCGCCGGAGGACCTCCTCGAAGATCTGGTCGCGCTCGATCCGCCAGCGGGCGCGGTCGGCCGGCAGGCCGCGCCGGTGCTGGATCCGGAGGGCGCGGTCGAACGCGACCCAGCTCATCATGCGGGAGTAGACGAAGTCCTTGCGGCCGCCGCGCACCTCCCAGATGCCCTCATCCGGCTGGTCCCAGTGCTCGGCCAGCCAGTCGAGCAGCGACCGCAGCCGCTCCCACAGGTCGATGGAGATGGGGACGCCGTCCTTGTCGTAGATGTAGACCGCGTCGAGGATCTCGCCGTAGACGTCGAGCTGCAGCTGGCCGGCCGCGCCGTTGCCGACGCGCACCGGCCGCGCGCCGCGGTAGCCCTCGAGGTGGGGGAGGACCGACTCCCCGAGGTCCGTGCGCCCGTCGATGCCGTAGACGATCTGGAGCGGCTCGCCCGGCTCGGCCTCGGCGCAGCGCTGCTCGAGCCAGTCCATGTACCGGCCGGCCTCCTCGAAGAAGCCGAGGCGGAGCAGGCCGAAGATCGTGAAGGCCGAGTCCCGCAGCCAGCAGAAGCGGTAGTCCCAGTTGCGGGGCCCGCCCGGCTCCTCCGGCAGGCTGGTCGTCGGCGCCGCGACCGTCGCCCCGGTGGGCGCGTAGGTGAGGAGCTTCAGCGTCAGGGCGGAGCGGTCGACCATCTCGCGCCAGCGCCCCCGGTAGCTGCCCCGCCGCAGCCAGCCGCGCCAGAAGGCGATCGTCTCCTCGACGACCCTCCCGATGTGCGCGTCGTCCCAGCCGCGCACGTCGCTGGTCGCGGGGTGGAGCACGAACGAGGCGCGCTCGCCGGCCGAGAGCTCGAAGTGGGACGTCGCGGCCGGGCCCTCGGCCCGCAGCTCCGCGCCGACCGCCGTGAGCTCGGTCGCGCTGCTCGCGGTCTCGAACCGCGCGAGGCCGTCCATGATCCCCAGCCGGTGCGGCTCCCGCGCGAAGTCGAAGGCCGGGAGGCACTCCATCCGGAAGCGCATGCGGCCGCGGACGACCTCGACCCTGCGGACGATCGCGCAGGTCTCCATGGAGTGGGTCGGCGCGGCCCGGCGGCCGGTCGCCGGGTCCGCCCGCACCGGCATGAAGTCCACGACCTCGCCGACGCCGTCGTGGGTGAAGAAGCGTGTGATGAGCACGGCCGTGTCGGGGAGGTAGAGCTGCTTGGTGCCCACCCGCCCGGACTCGGGGGCGATCGAGAAATGCCCGCCCTGGTCGGCGTCGAGGATGGCCGCAAAGATGCTCGGCCCGTCGAATCGCTTCCCGCAGAACCAGTCGATCGTGCCGTCGGTGGCGACGAGGGCGACGGTGTGCAGGTCGCCGATCATCCCGTGGCGCTCGATCGGCGGGTAGCGCTCGCGGTCGGGGGAGTCGCGGACGGTGCCGCCGGCCTGGGGGGTCTCGCTCATGCCGCCATCATCGCCGCTCCCGGGGCCGGTTGCAGTTCCGGTGGTCCGGCCTGCCCTCGGCCCGTGCGCGCCGGCCGCAGCTTCAGGAACGGGCGCCTGCGGCGATCGCCTCCGCGGTGAGCATCGCGGCGCCGACGACGCCGGCGTCGTTGCCGAGCGCGGCGACCCTGATCTCGGGCCGGGCGCTGATCGTGTCCAGCCAGCGCTCGGGCCGCTGCGAGACGCCGCCGCCGAGGATCACGAGGTCCGGCCACAGGAGCGCGTCGACGCGGGCGAGGTACTCGGTGAGCCGCTTCGCCCAGCGCTTCCAGGAGAGGTCCTCGCGGTCGCGGGCGGAGGGTGCCGCGAACGACTCGGCGTCCTTCCCCCTGAGCTCGAGGTGGCCGAGCTCGGTGTTCGGCACGAGCCGGCCTCCGACGAACAGCGCCGAGCCGATGCCCGTGCCCAGCGTCAGCACCAGCACGGTGCCCTCATGGCCGCGCCCGGCGCCGTGGCGCATCTCGGCGAGGCCGGCGCAGTCCGCGTCGTTCGCCATGAAGACCTGCCGTCCGAGGGCGCGCTCGAAGAGGTCGCGCGCCGGCGTCCCGATCCAGGCCTTGTGGACGTTCGCGGCGGTCAGCGTGACGCCGTGCATCACGACGGCGGGGAACCCGACCCCGGCCGGGGCGTCGGGCGCCATCGGGGTCACCAGCTCGGCGGCCGCCTCGACGACCGCCTCGGGCGTCGACGGGTGCGGCGTCCTGACCCGGACCCGCTGGGTCAGGGGCCGGCCCAGATCCGTGTCCACCACGGCGGCCTTGATCCCGCTGCCGCCGACGTCGATGCCCAGCACCTCCACGTCACCCTCCGCAGTTCGCATTGGACGCGCTGTCGTGGCGGGCGGGCCCGCGGCCGTCGCCGGCGCGGTCGCTCCACGACCAATTTGCGGGCTGTGCCCTCGCGCGTCCGTAAGATCGTGCCATCGGATTCGTCGTTCGACTTGTCAGGGGTCGTCGCCGGCGTGACAATGACCCTACGCCGGAGCTCGGAGGGGGAGATGGCGAGGATCGCGAAGCATCGGGCGGTGTGGGTCAAGTAGACCCCGCCGTGCGACAGCGTCCGGCGGAGGCCGCCGGCGCAACCACGTAGGCCCGCGAGCGGTACACCGATGTGACGCCGCAGGCCCCTGAGCACGAGCTCGTCGAGGCCGAGGTCGACGGCAGGGCCGCGCTCCGGCTCGTGAGCCACGACGGCGGCCTCGCGGCGACGGTCGTCCCGAGCCTCGCCATGCTGGGCTGGTCCCTGGAGGTCGACGGCCAGGACGTGCTCGGCCACCCGGGAGGCGTGCGGGAGTACGTCGAGCGGGGCGTCGTCACGGGCATCCCGCTCCTTCATCCCTGGGCGAACCGCCTGGGCGCGGGCCGGATCGCCGGGCTGGATGCGGCCACTGTCGACCCCGGCTCGATGCTCGTGTCGCTCGACCCGCACGGGCTGCCGATCCACGGCCTGCACCTGCTCGACGAGGGCTGGGAGGTCGTGCGGCGGGAGGCCGGGGCGGGCGGTGCCGGGGTCACCGGCAGGCTCGACCTCGCCGCGCATGCCGACCTCATGGCGGCGTTCCCGTTCCCGCACGAGATCGCCGTGGCCTACGACCTGCGAGGCGACACGCTCACCGTGACGACCACGCTGCGGGCGACCGGGGACGTCCCCGTGCCGGTGTCCTTCGGCTGGCACCCCTACCTCCGACTGCCGGGCGTGGCCCGCGCCGAGTGGCAGGTCGCGATGCCAGTCCGCCGGCGGGCGATCCTCGACGAGCTGCAGCTCCCCACCGGGGAGCGCGAGGACGTCGCCATCCCCGACGGGCCGCTGGGCGACCGCACGTACGACGACGAGTTCCCGGTGCTGGCGGAGCCGCCCGTGTTCGCGCTCTGGGGTGGCGGCCTGCGCCTCGAGGTCGCCTTCGGCGAGGGGTATCCGGTGGGCCAGGTGTACGCGCCCGAGCGCCACGATGTCGTCGCCTTCGAGCCGATGACCGCCGAGACGAACGCCCTGGTCACGGGCGACGGGCTCCGGCGCGTCCCGCCGGGCGAGTCGTTCACGGCGACGTTCGGGGTCCGCGCGGCCCGAACCTGACCGGGCGGCGCCCGCTATCCGCCGTGGCCCGTCATCCGAAGCCGCAGGAACAGGGAGCCGTCCTCCTCGAGCGCCGAGCGCAGCTCCATCGGCCGGGGCGACGGGAGCAGGGGCCCGTTGAGGGCGCGCCGGGCGGCGCCGCCGACGAGCAGGGGAGAGAGCGTCAGGCAGAGCTCGTCGACCAGGCCGGCCGCCGCGAGCGCGCCGTTCAGCGTCGGGCCGCCCTCGCACAGCACCGACCGCACGCCCATCGCGTGGAGCCCGCGCAGCGCGGCGCCGAGGTCGACCTCGTGGTCCCCGGCCACGACGACGTCGGCGACCTCCGCCGCGCGGGCACGCGCGTCGCCCGGGGCGCCCCGGCGGGTGATCACGAGCGGCTTCGACGTCTGCTCGGCGAAGATCGGCGCGCTCCAGTCGAGCATGAGGGCGTGCGACACGATCGCGATGCGCGGCAGCGGCTCCTGGCCCCGCTCGCGGCGGAGCCCCGCGAGCTCGGGCGGCAGCGAGAGCGGTCCGTAGCGCTCGGCACGGAGGGTCCCGGCGCCAACCATCACCACGTCGGTGAGCGAGCGGAGGACCACGTAGACCCTCCGATCGCCGCGGCTCCCGAGCGGCCCCGAGACGCCGTCGACCGCGGTCGCGCCGTCCGTGCTGGCCACCATGTTCAGCCGGACACCGGGGCGCCCCGCGGCCGGCGGCATGTCGGCGTAGACCTCGAGCGGGTCCACCTCCTCCGCGTACGTCGGCAGGAGCCGGCGCACCCGGGGCTAGCGGTGCTCGAGCGCGATCCGAAGCCCGAGGCCGACCAGCACGGCGCCCGTCAGCGCCTCGACCGACCTGGCCAGGCGGCTCTCGGCGTAGGCGCGCCGCGCGCCGCTCACCGCGAACGCAATGGCCGTGTACCAGACGAAGTCGAAGGCGACGATCAGCGTCGCCATGAGGAGCGTCACCGCCAGCACGCTCGAGCGCCCGTCCACGAACTGCGGGAAGAGCGCGACGAAGAACACGGCCAGCTTCGGGTTCGCGAGCGACGTCACGACGCCGTCGCGGAAGGCGCGGCGCCCGCGCGGCGCGGCCGTGGCGGGCCGGTCCGGCGGGGGAGCGCCGCGTCGCGCGCGGCGGAGCGACTGCATGCCGAGCCACAAGAGGACGGCGGCGCCGGTCACCTTCAGGGCCAGGAACGCGATCTCGGAGGCCGCCACCAGCGCCGAGACGCCGAGCACCGACAGGAGGCCCCACGCGATCACGCCGACCTCGTTTCCCGCGATCGTGATCACGCCGGCGCGCCAGCCGCCGCGGGCGGAGCTCCGGACGACGACGGCGGTGCCGGCGCCGGGCGTGATCGTGATCAGCGCGGCGATGGGGATGAAGGTCAGGAGCACCCGGGCATCGTAGCCCGCGGCCCGGCCGGGGGGCGGTGGGATACTCCCGGGCCCATGGCCCGGCAGAACCGTGTGACCCCCTTCGGCGACCTCGTCGCCGACCCGGCCCGCGGCAGCCTGATGGGCAACCGGGGCTGCCTCCACGACGAGCGGGAGCGCATCGTGCGCCACCACCAGGGACGGCGATGGATCGCCTGCGCGCTGGCGTTCCGGGGCCGCCGCCGCCACGTGATGCCGCCCGGCCGGTACACGGCCCTGTTCTTCCTCGACGAGGCGACGGCCCTCGCGGCCGGCCACCGGCCCTGCTTCGAGTGCCGGCGCGCCGACGCCGAGCGCTTCCGGGCCGCGTGGGCGGCGGGGAACGGCCTCCCCGGGCGCCCGGGGGCCGACGACATCGATGGCGTCCTGGACGCGGAGCGCCTCGACGGCCGCGCGGGCAAGCGGACGTGGCCCGCGCGGGCGGGCGAGCTGCCGTACGGGGCGATGATTCACGAAGGCGACCTGGCGCTCGCGATCGCCGGCGACGCGCTGCTCCCCTGGTCGCCGGGCGGCTACGGGCCGGCGCGGGCCCGCCCCGCCGCCGACGCCACCGTCGAGGTGCTGACCCCGCCCTCGACCGTCAGGGCGATCGCGGCGGGGTACGGCGCGGGGCTCGCATCGGCCTGGCCACGCTGACGAGCGACGCGGTCAGCCCTGCCCGCTGCGGCCGGCGACCGCG
>DATFWK010000227.1:0-6802 GCA_035259345.1 Miltoncostaeaceae bacterium
TTCGGCGGGACCCTGAAGGAGGGGAAGGCGAACGCCCAGGCCGTCGCGGCCCTGGAGCGGCGGCTCGGCATCTTCCGCGAGGCGGAGGCCCAGCGCTACTTCGCGAAGCGCCCCGTGGTCATGCAGTTCTGGAACGCCTTCTACGTGGTGAGCCAGGTCGTCGTGCTGCCGTCCACGCTGTACCTGGTCTACCGCCACCGCCGTCCCGCGTACCCGTTCGTCCGGAACCTGGCGATCATCTCCTGGTGCGGCGGCGTCGTCTGGTACGCGCTGCAGCCGGTCGCCCCGCCGCGCCACGCCGGGCATGCCGTCGACACGGTCAGCACCCAGACACCCCTCGATCTCGACGCTCCGTTCGTCCGCGCCTTCTACAACCCGGTGGCCGCGATGCCGAGCCTGCACGTGGGGATGGCGCCGGTGGTCGCGTGGGCGCTGGTCGCGCTGACGCGGAACCCGGCCACGAGGGCGGTCGGGGTCGCCTACCCCGGGCTCGTCGCGACCGCGACCGTCGCGACGGGAAACCACTACATCCTGGACATCGCCGGCGGCCTCGCCGTCGTCCTCCCGTCGGCCTGGCTGGCCCGGCGGCTGACGGGCCCGGTCCCGAACGCGGCCTCGCTCTGCCTCAGGGGTGGGCGGCGACCCAGTCGCGGAACCCTCGCAGCGATCGTCGCCAGCACCATCGTGCTGCCGGCCTGGCGAGCCGCACTGCGGGCCCTGCGAACTCCCCGCGGGTGACCACCAGGCAGCCGTCGGCGTGCGGCTCGAACCGGACCGTGTGGCGCCCGCGCATGCCCGCGGCGCCGGCCATCCAGCTGACCTGACGCGGCGGGTCCACCTCGACGATCACGCAGTCGTAGGCGATCGGGCGGTGCCCGAGGCGCAGGACCGAGCCCACCGCCCACGGCTCGCCCGCGACCCAGGCCGCCTCGGCGGCCCCGAACCAGTCCCACAGGGGCCAGTCGTCGACCCGGGAGAAGATCTGCCAGGCCCGCTCCGGGCTGGCCGCGACCGGAATCGAGCCCGCGAGGGTGCGCCGCCGCTCCGGGCCGTCCGCCGCGCCCGCCGCCGGTTCGCGCAGGCTCGGGACGGGCGCCGGCCCGGGGCCGGTGGTCACGCGCTGACCCCGTCACCGGGCGCCTGCGCCCGCTCACGGAGCTGGGCGAGGAAGGTCTCGACCACGCGCGCCAGGTCGTGCGGGGCCGCCACGCCCCAGAAGCGGAAGCTCGCCTCCTGCGCCTCGGTCCCGGCAGTGTCGAAGTCGACCGTCCCGACGTTCAGCAGGCGGTCCAGCGGCCGCTGCGTGGTGTTGACGTTCTGGACGCGGTCGATGTGGGTCGACTGGTCACGGCGGGAGAGGATGCCCCGCCGGATGTGGAGCCTGCGGCTGGTCACGTAGTAGTCGGCGCCGGCGCGGCGGAGGACGTCCACGACGACGATCAGCACCCAGAAGCCGATCGTGATGAGCACCCAGATCCAGTAGGCGAAGCCGGTCCCGTGGCCGTTGGCCTTGAGGATTCCGGCGATCGCGATCGGGATGATCGAGAGGAGCCCCCAGCGGACGAAGTAGCCGAGGTCAGCGCGCCAGGAGGGATGTCCCCGCCAGATCAGCCGCTCGCCCTCGTAGAGCTCGATCACGTGGCGCGGACGCTACAGCGCGGCCAGGACAGAACCGGGCGGCACGCGGCAGGCGGCGCCACGCCGGGGTTTCGGCACGCCGCTTGGGGATAGGATCGGTTTCTGCGAGCGAAATTTCCCAGGAGGGCACCTCGATGAGCGACCCCGGCCCGACCATCGCGACGCTCGAGCAGGAGGGCAGGCGCTTCCCGCCGCCCGATGACTTCGCGGCGCGGGCACGCGTCTCGGACACAGAGGTCTACGACCGCGCGGCCGCAGACCTCGAGGGGTTCTGGCGCGAGGAGGCCGAGACCCTGGAGTGGATCAAGCCGTTCGACACGGTGCTCGACCGCTCCGGCGCGCCGTTCTTCAAGTGGTTCCTGGGCGGCAAGCTGAACGTCGCGGCCAACTGCCTCGACCGCCACCTCGCGAAGCGCGGCGACAAGGTCGCCTACTACTGGGAGGGCGAGCCGGGCGAGAAGGAGGCGATCACCTACCGCGACCTGCATGCGCGGGTCTGCCGGCTTGCGAACGGGCTCCGGGAGCTCGGCGTGCGCAAGGGCGACACGGTCGCGATCTACATGGGCATGGTGCCCGAGCTGCCGGTGGCGATGCTCGCCTGCGCCCGCATCGGCGCCCCGCACACGGTGGTGTTCGGTGGCTTCTCCTCGGAGGCGCTGCGCGACCGCATCATCGACTTCGGCTGCACCACCGTCATCACCCAGGACGAGGGCTGGCGCGGCGGGAAGACCATCCCCCTCAAGGTCAACGCCGACGAGGCGATCGAGGGGTGCCCGGCCGTGGTGCGGTCGATCGTGGTGCGGAGGACCGGCGGCGACGTCGGATGGCGGGAGGGGCGCGACCGCTGGTACCACGAGCTGGTCGCCGACCAGCCCGCCGAGTCGGAGCCCGAGGCGATGGACGCCGAGGACCCCCTCTACGTGCTCTACACATCCGGGACCACCGGCAAGCCCAAGGGCATCCTGCACACGACCGGCGGCTACCTCGTGGGGGTGAGCACCACCCACCGCTACATCTTCGACCTCCGCGAGGACGATGTGTACTGGTGCGCGGCCGACATCGGCTGGGTCACCGGGCACAGCTACATCGTCTACGGGCCGCTCGCCAACGGCGCGACCGGGATCATCTACGAGGGCGCCCCGGGCACGCCGGACAAGGACCGGCTCTGGGACATCGCCGAGCGCTACGGCGCGACGATCCTGTACACCGCCCCGACGGCGATCCGCACGTTCATGAAGTGGGGCACCGAGTACGTGGAGCGCCACGACCTCTCGAAGCTGCGCCTGCTCGGGTCGGTGGGCGAGCCGATCAACCCCGAGGCGTGGATCTGGTACCACACCTACATCGGCGGCGAGCGCTGCCCGGTCGTGGACACCTGGTGGCAGACCGAGACCGGCATGATCATGATCACGCCGCTGCCCGGCATCACCGCGACGAAGCCCGGGTCGGCGACCTTCCCGTTCCCGGGTGTCTCGGCCGACATCCTGGACGAGAGCGGCGAGAGCGTCCCGGTGGGCCAGGGCGGCTACCTGGTCCTGACCGAGCCCTGGCCCGCGATGATGCGCACGCTCTGGGGCGACGACGAGCGGTACGTGGCCACGTACTGGGGCAAGTACGACGGCAAGTACCTGGCCGGCGACGGCGCGCGCCGCGACGAGGACGGCTACTTCTGGCTGCTCGGGCGGATCGACGACGTGATGAACGTCGCGGGCCACCGCCTGTCCACGATCGAGATCGAGTCCGCGCTGGTGGACCACCCGGCCGTCGCCGAGGCGGCGGTGGTGGGCCGCACCGACGCGACGACCGGCCAGGCGATCGCGGCGTTCGTGACGCTGAAGGGCGACGAGTCCGGCGACGAGGCCCTGATCCAGGAGCTGCGCCAGCACGTGGCGCGGAAGATCGGCGCGATCGCCCGGCCCGCCTCGATCGTGCTCACGGACGACCTGCCCAAGACGCGCTCCGGCAAGATCATGCGCCGCCTGCTCCGGGACATCTCCGAGGAGCGGCAGCTCGGCGACGTCACCACGCTGGCGAACGAGGACGTCGTGACGGAGATCGCGGAGAAGGCGCAGGCGGCGCGGGCACGCGAGGAGGAATAGCCCTCCCTATCGCGGGTTCGAAGGGGTGCCTTTGCAGGGTTTCCGGACGGGCCGGAGGATTCTTTCGGCCTGACGACCGCCTCGGGCCGCCCAAACAGTCCGAAAAGCCGCATGAACAAAGGATTGTGCCGCTGGGATGCGGCTGGTAGCGTCATCGCGTCCGCTGGGCCGGGTCCGGCTCAGGCAGGACGCCCTCGCCCCAGCCCGCAACGGAAGGGATCGTCCAGATGACCAAGGCTGAATTCGTCCAGAAGGTGGCCAAGCGCGCCGACATGAGTCAGGTCGACGCCGGCAGGGCCGTGCAGGCCGTTCTCGACGAGATCAGCGACACGCTCAAGAGCGGTGAGGACGTGCAGTTCGCCGGATTCGGCAAGTTCTCCGTCGCCTCGCGCGCCGCTCGACAGGGCGTGAATCCCCGTAGCCCCGGCACCAAGATCAACATCCCTGCGCGCCGCGTCCCGAAGTTCACTCCGGGCGCCGTGCTCAAGCAGACTGTCGACGCCCCCCCGAAGAAGGCGGCGGCCGGCAGGAAGAAGCGCTGACCGTCACGGGGACCGCATGATCGAAAGGGGCGGGCCGCGGGAGGCGGCGCCGCCCTTTTTTTCGTTCTGGCCCGTCAGTCCCGCTTGAGCGCCGACGCAAGCGCCCGCCAGCCGGCACGCGGTGGTGCGCCTGCCTGGGCCCCGATCACCTGGATCGCGACCTGGTCGGCGCCCGCGGCGCGGTGCTCCCACATTCGGGCGCGGATCTCGTCCGGCTCCCCCCGCGCGACGAGGGCGTCGAGCAGGCGGTCGCTGCCGCCGCCGGCGAGGTCCTCGTCGCCGAAGCCGAGGCGCCGGAGGCCGCCCGTGTAGTTCGGAAGGGCAAGGTACGGGGCGAGGAACGCGCGGCCGAGCTCCCGCGCGTGCTCGGGGTCGCTCTCCACGACGGCCGCGAGCTCCGGCACGAGCAGCCGGTCCGGCCCGAGCGCGGCCCGCGCCCTGCGGGTGTGCTCCGGCGTGACGAGGTAGGTGTGGCTGCCCGCCGAGCGCTCGCGCGCGATCTCGAGCATGCGGGGCCAGAGCGCGGCGATCACGCGGCCTTCCGCGGGGACCGGCGGCGACGCGGCGTCGAGCCGGTCGAGGAACCGGGTCATCGCCGTCACCGGCTTCGCGTAGGCACGGTCGACGGGCGCATGGCCGACGCCCAGCCCGAGGATGAACCGGTCGGGATGGCGGTCCCGAAGCGCGGCGGCGTGGGCCGCGGTCGCGTCGGCGTCGTTGGTCCAGATGTTGACGATGCCGGTCGCGACGACCACGCGGGCGGTGGCGTCGAGCATCGCGCGCACCCTCGGGAACCAGCCCCCGTCCTCGCCCGCCGGGAACCAGATCGCGTCGTATCCGAGTGCCTCCAGCTCGGCGGCCACCATGCCCGCCTCGTCCGGGTCGGCGCTGCGGAACCAGCCCGACCAGACGCCGACGTGCCCCGGGTCGGCCACGGCTACTCTGGCGGCGGCGTCATCATGACGGCCGGGTCGATGTACTCCGCCTCCTCGGCGATGAGCCCGTCGCGGACGCGGTACACGGACACGGCCGGCACGTCCACGCGCTCGCCGTTCGCGATCCAGGCCCCCCAGTCGCGGCGGTGCGTCCCGGTCAGGCGCCACTCGAGCCAGGCGGTGTCCGCGGGCCCCTCGCCGACGCGGAGCACCTCGACGCTGAGGTCCGGCACCGCCTCCATGAAGCCGGCGATCCGGTCGCGGATCGCCGCCCGGCCGACGAAGCGCGGGAAACGGGCGCCGCCGGCCGTCGCCCGGGCGAGGATCCGGCCCTCCCGCACGCCGTCCTCGGCGAAGCAGTCGGCGCACGCCGAGGCGTCCAGACGGTTCCACGCCGCCATGTACGCGAGGGCCGTCTCGCGTGCCGTCCTGGTCGCCATCGCCGCCTCCTCGGCTCGCTGCGCGGCATCGTACGGAGCGGCGCCGTGCCCGGCCAGGCCCCGGCGGCCCGTCCCGGTGCGCTAACCTGGCCCCGACGCCCGGTCGACCATCGAGCCGAAGATCGGGCGGCGGCGCCGTAGCACCTCCGCGTTCGGCGTCTTGGCTCTCGCCGAACCGAAGGGAAGGCCGACATGGCAGAAGGTGTCGTGAAGTGGTTCTCCGCCGAGAAGGGGTATGGGTTCATCACCCCGGACGACGGCGGCAAGGACCTCTTCGTCCATTTCAGTGCGATCCAGGGCTCTGGCTTCCGCTCGCTCGACGAGGGCATGCGCGTGAGCTACGAGGCCACCGAGGGGCCCAAGGGCCCGCAGGCGACGAGCGTCGCGCCGCTCTGAGCACAGCGGCAACGCCGTGACCGGGCCGCCACGACGGCGGCCCGAACCGAACGCCCCGTCGCAGGGCGGGGCCGACCACGAACGGAGTTCGTTGTATGGCTGAGCGCCAGCACCGCCAGAAGGAGCAGGCGATCGAGCTGGAGGGCGAGGTCATCGAGGCCCTCCCCAGCACGTTCTTCAGGGTCCAGATCGACGAGGGCCCGTCGGTGATCGCCAAGCTCTCCGGCTCGATGCGCCGGAACTGGATCCGCGTCAACCCGGGCGACCGGGTGCGGGTCGAGCTCTCCCCGTACGACCTGAGCCGCGGGCGGATCACCTACCGGTTGAAGTAGCCGGGCGGCGCGGCCGCCGCCGGCTGCGCCGACGGCCCTGCCGTGTCAGCCTCTCATCGCGGCTGCCGCGCGGCGGGCCATCTCGTCCGGCGGGACGTCCTCGACGTGAGTGGCCACGCTCCAGCGGTGGCCCCAGGGGTCGGTCAGCTGGCCGCTGCGGTCGCCGTAGAACTGGTCCTCGACCGGGCGGAGGACGGTGGCGCCGCGATCGACCGCGCGCTGGACCGTGGCGTCGACGTCGTCCACGTAGATGCTCAGCATCACCGGGGTGCCGCCGTACGCGCCGGGAGCCCGGACGCCGCCCTCCGGCCACTCGTCGGAGAGCATCAGCACCGAGTTGCCGATCTCGAGCTCGGCATGGCCCACCCGCCCGTCCGGCCCGTCCAGACGGAACCGCTCAGCGGCGCCGAACACGTCCTT
>DATFWK010000228.1:0-4568 GCA_035259345.1 Miltoncostaeaceae bacterium
CGGTCACCGGGGCGCTGGAGGCGAGCCCCGCCGAGGCCACGAGCACGTCCAGGCCGCCGTAGGCGAGCACGGTCCGGCTCACCGCCTCGACCACCGCCGCCTCGTCCGTCACGTCGACCGGCACGGCGAGCGCGCGGCGGATGCCGTGGGCGGCCTCGATGGCGTCGGCCACCTCCTCGGCGCCGGCGAAGTTGAGGTCGGCCACGACCACGTGAGCGCCGCGCGCGGCGAGCAGGCGCGCGGCGGCGCGGCCGATGCCGCTCGCCCCGCCGGTCACCAGCGCCACCCGGCCGGCCAGCTCGCCCGGCGGAGGCGCCTGCGCGAGCTTGTAGCGCTCGAGCGGCCAGTACTCGATCGCGAAGGCCTCGGCCTCGCTGAGCGACGAGAAGCCGCCGATTGCGTCGGCTGCGTCCTGCACCGCGATGGCGCGGTGGTAGAGGTCCCGCGCGATCCGCGCCCGGCCCGCGTCGGCCCCGCTCGTCACGATGCCGACGCCGGGGACCAGGACCACGCGGGGCCCGGGCGGGTCCATCGGGAACGGGCGGCTCTCCTCGCTCAGGTTGCGCTCGTAGTAGTCGCGGTACCAGGCGCCGTAGGCGGCCGTGCCCTCGCGCAGCGCCGTGGCCAGGTCGTCGGCCGAGTCGTGCTCCGGGTCGAATGCGGCCACCATGGGCCGGTGCTTGGTGTTGATGAGGTGGTCCGGGCACGGCGCGCCGATCTGGCTGACCTCGGGCGCGCGGGCCGACGAGGCGAAGGCGACGGCCTCCGGGCCGCGGTCGACCTCGAGCACCAGGCTCCGCCCCTCGCCGGAAAGGGCGCCGCGCAGCGCGGGGAGCGCCCGCACCAGCAGCTCGTCGGCCTCGTCGTCGCCGAGCGGCGTGACGGCCCATCCGCCGAGCCCGAACCCGCGCTTCCCGCGCTCGGCCTCGTCGATCGCTACGACGGCGCGGGTGACCATCTCGATCGTCCGCCGGTAGCTCTCCTCGCCGGTGGCGCCCCACGTGACCAGGCCGTGCTTGGCGAGCAGCACGCAGCGGGCGGGCGGGTTCGCGTCCAGCAGCTCGCCGATGCGGCGCGACATCTGGAAGCCCGGGCGCTCGTAGTCAAGCCAGACGGCCTCGTCGCCGAACGCCTCCTCGGCCAGGCGGCGCCCGTCCGGCGAGGACGTCAGCGCGATGATCGCGTCCGGGTGCGTGTGATCGACGTGCTCGCCGCCGACGAAGGCGTGCAGGAGCGTCTCGATCGAGGGCCGCGGCTGGTCCGGGCCGAGCGCCGAGCGGCGCAGGTAATCGACCATCGCGGCGTCGTCCATGGCCGGACGGCCGCGCAGCGGCAGGAGCTCGTCGAGCCGGAGCGCCGCGAAGCCGGACGGCCCGATCGTCGCCAGGTCCGTGCCGGAGCCCTTGACCCACAGCACCCGCGTCGGGCGCCCGGCGTGGTCCTCGACCGTGCCCTTCGCCGAGGTGTTGCCGCCGCCGACGTTCGCCAGGGCGCGGTCGGCGCCGAGCAGGCGCGAGCGGTACGAGAGCGCCTCGAGGGCGCCCGCGGGCACGGCCGCCTCGTCCCAGAGGTCGCGCGGCGCCGGGATGCCGCGAAGCACGGAAGTTGCGTCGCTCATGCGGGCCCCCGCCCGGCCGGGGCGCCCAGGAGCTCGGCGAAGCGCTCGCCGGCCTCCTCCCACTCCCCCGAGCCGCTCGGCTCGTACACGGTCGGCGGGAACGAGACGCGGACCACCTCGCGGCCCTCCGCCAGCGAGCCGAGCTCGCCCGTCGCGAGCGCCTGGCCGATCATGTTCCCCACCAGCGTCGCCTCCTCGGGGCCGGCGAGCACCGGCATGCCGGCCGCGTCGGCCGTCCAACGGCACAGCCGCTCGTTGCGGGCGCCGCCGCCCACGACATGGATCTCGGCCGGATCGGCGCCCGTCGCCGCGCGCAGCGTCGCCACCGCCTGGCCGTGCTTCAGCGCCAGGCTCTCGAGGATCGTGCGCACCACCTGCCCCGGCGTCTCGGGCGGCTCCTGGCCGGTCTCCGCGCAGAACGCCCGGATGCGCGCGGGCATGTCGCCCGGCCGCGCGAAGCGCGGGTCGTCCGGGTCCACGAGCGACCGGAGCGGCGGCGCCTCGTCGGCCAGCGCGACCAGCGCCTCGTAGTCCAGCCGCATCCCCTCGCGCTCCCACGTGCTGCGGCACTCGTGCAGGAGCCAGAGGCCCGTGACGTTCTTGAGCAGCCGGAAGGTGCCGGCGATGCCGCCCTCGTTGGTGAGGTTGGCCGCGAACGTGGCGTCGTCGACCCGCGCGCCGGGCAGCTCGAGGCCGACCAGGGACCACGTGCCGGCGCTGATGTACGCCGCGCCGGGCGTGCGGAACGGCACCGCCGCGACCGCGGACGCGGTGTCGTGGGTGGCCACCGCGACCACGCGCGCGGCGCCCAGGCCGGTGCGGCGGGCGACCTCCGGCAGCACGGGGCCAAGGACGGTGCCCGATGGCACAACCTCCGGGAAGAGCCCGGGGGGGATGCCGAGCCCTTCCAGGAGGTCGTGCGCCCAGTCCCCGTCCCGCACGGCGAGGCACTGGGTGGTGGTTGCGTTGGTGAACTCGGTGGTGAGCGCGCCCGCGAGCAGGTGGTGGACGAGGTCCGGGATGAGCAGGAGCGTCTGGGCCGCGCCCAGCGCCGGGTCGTCCTCGGCGACCATGCCCGCCAGCTCGAAGAGGGTGTTGATCGGCATCAGCTGGATGCCGGTCCGCTCGTAGAGCTCGCGAGCGGGGACCCGCTCGAGCACCGCCGCGAACGCGCGCGCCCGGCGGGCGTCCCGGTAGTGGACCGGGTTGCGAAGCAGGCGCCCCGCGCCGTCGAGCAGGCCGAAGTCCACGCCCCACGCGTCCACGCCGACGCTGTCCACCTCGGCCCCCGCCGCCGCCCGGCCGAGCCCGTCGAGGACGCCCTCGAAGAGGCGCCCGGCGTCCCAGGCGAGGCCGCCCGCCTCCTCGACCGGCCCGTTCGGGAAGCGGTGCGTCTCGCTCATCTCGAGCCGCTCGCCGTCGAAGCGCCCGAGCGCGACGCGGCCGCTCTGGGCGCCGAGGTCGACCGCGGCGAGCGTCCCCATCAGCCCTCGGCCCCGTCCGCCCGCGGGACCGCACGGCGTAGGTCAGGGACGGCCGCAAGCGGACGGCGCGAGGCCGGCGTGTCGGCGGTCACCACCTGCACGCCGGCAGCGCGCCAGGCGGCAACGTCCGGGGCGGGGGCGCCCGAGTCGGTGACCACGGCGTCCACTCGCTCGGTCTGGACGAAGGAGAGCAGGGCGCTGCGGTGCCACTTGGTGGAGTCGAGGATGCCGACGACCCGCTCGCAGGCCTCGGCCATGCGCTGCTTGATGCCCACCTCGTCCGGGTTCAGGTCCATGAGGCCACGCTCGAGGCTGAGCCCGCGCGCGCCGAAGAAGCCGCGGTTGATGCGGGTCGAGCGCAGGAGCTCGGTGCCGAAGTCGCCGACCAGCGACATCGCCGACTGGCGGAGCATGCCGCCGGTCACGAGCACGGTCACGCCCGGGGCGTCGGCCAGGGCGGCCGCGATGAGCAGGCCGTTGGTGACGACCACCAGCTCGCGCTTGGCGCGCAGCTCGAGGGCCAGGTAGTAGGCCGTCGTGCTCGAGTCGAGCGCGACCGCCTCCCCCTCCCCGACCATCTCGGCCGCCGCCCGGACGATCGCCTGCTTGCGCGGCGCCTCGAGCCGCAGTCGGAGGTCGAACGCCAGCTCGGACTGCCCGCGCTGCAGGGCCCGCACGCCGCCGCGGACCCGCGCCACCAACCCCTGGCGCGCCAGCTCGGCCAGGTCGCTGCGGACCGTCACCTCCGAAACGTCGAAGAGATTCGAAAGTTCCGAAACCTGAACGGAATCCCGCTCCTCGAGCAGGCGCATCACCTGCTCCGCGCGCTTCTGCTGGCTGAGAGCCGTCATCACCTCAGGGTTTGCGGGACCGGTTCGTGCGCCCTGTGACGCAGTGGGACCCTATGCGCCCCTTCGAAGCGTTGTCAATGGCCTGCTTTCACTTTTCTTTTCTGGGAAAGCGAAAAGCCGTTCGCAATCCATCGCCGGCGATGGCAAGCTAGGCGCCGTGAGCGAGGACCTCGTCCTCAGGCGCCTGCGCGAGCTGCGCATCGAGACCCCGTCGTGGGGCTACGGCAACTCCGGCACGCGCTTTCACGTCTATCCCTGGCCCGGCGCCGCGCGCGACGTCTGGGAGCGGATCGACGACGCCGCGCTCGTCCACGCCCTGACCGGCTGCTGCCCCACCGTCGCGATCCACATCCCGTGGGACGCGGTCGCCGACTGGCAGGCGCTCAGGCGGTACGCCGAGGACCGGGGGATCGCGATCGGGGCGATCAACGCGAACCTCTTCCAGGACGACGACTACCGGCTCGGGAGCCTGTGCAACCCGAGCGCCGCGGTGCGCCGGATGGCCGTGGACCACTGCCTGGAGTGCATCGACATCGCCGGCCGGCTGGGCTCGGGGATCTTCACCGTCTGGCTGGCGGACGGGACGAACTATTCAGGCCAGGACAGCCTGCGGGC
>DATFWK010000229.1:0-3955 GCA_035259345.1 Miltoncostaeaceae bacterium
CCATCCAGGCGACCAGCTGCCCGCCGAAGAGGTTGCCCTGCGGGTTGGTGTCCTGGGGGAACACGGACTCGAGCAGCGTGGCCTCCATCGGCACTCCCTCCGTCGCGGTCGGCTGCGGCGGGAGCCTACGCAGCGGCGGACGGCCACCGGGCCAGGACGCGTGCCAGCGCGGCGAGCGCGGGCTCGAGGTCCCTGCGACCGAAGCCGATGCGGACGTGCTCGGGCAGGTCGCCGAACAGCGAGCCAGGCGTGACGAGCGTTCCCTCCTCACGCAGGAGCCGCTCCGCGAGGTCGTCCGCGGAGCCGCCGTCAACGAGGCGCGGGAAGCCGACGCAGCCGCCGCGCGGCGGGGCCCATTCGAGCGCCTCGGCGTGGCCGGCCATGAAGGCCTCGACGAGCGGAAGGTTGGCGTGGACGATGGCGCGACCCCGCTCGAGGACGGCCTCACGCGCGCGCAGGGCGATCAGCGCGAGCAGCTCGGAGGGCGCGCTTGCGCAGATCGTCGTGTAGTCGTGCAGCCGGGCGATCGACCGGATCACCCCGGGGTCCCGGCTCGCGACCCAGCCGATCCGCAGGCCCGCGAGCCCGAACGCCTTCGACATCACCCCGATGCTGAGCGCCGACCGCGAGCGGTCGGCCGCCGGCGGAAGGCGGTCGGCAGGGTCGTGCTCCATCAGGCGGTACACCTCGTCGGAGAGAAGGACCGCGCCCGCCTCCTCCGCCATGCCGGCCAGCGCGTCGAGGTCGTTCGCGCCGATCGTTGCGCCGGTCGGATTGTGCGGGGCGTTGACGACGATCAGCCGAGTGGCCGGGCGCAGCGCGCGCCGCACCGCGTCCGGGTCGAGGCGCCAGCACTCCTCGTGCCGAAGCCTGAGGAGCGTCACGTCGGCGCCGGCGGCCCGCGCGGCCTCGTGGAGGGACTGGTAGGCCGGCCATGGGCAGACGACGTGGTCGCCGGCCCGAAGCAGCGCGTGGGCCGTGAGGAAGATCGCCTCCTCAGCGCCTGAGAGCACCAGGATCCCGTCGGGCGCGACGTGCTCGTAGAGCCCTGCGATCTCCTCGCGCAGGGCGGGCAGGCCCGCCGACTCGGTGTAGCCGAGCGTGAGCTCGCGCCAGCGGCGCTCGCCGTCCGGCTCCGCCAGCGCCAGGAGCTCGGCCAGGCCCATGCCCTCGATGTCCGAGCTGCCGAGCAGGTGCCGCGCCGTGTGCTCGCGCCCGGCGAAGTAGCGCTCGAGCGCGAAGTCCTGGATCTGCACGTCGCCCACTATGCCCGGGCCGTGCCCGCGGGGGGCAGGACTAGAATCACAGCGTGCAGGTGCGCCCCGACCAGCCGGCGGCGCCGGGCCTCGTGGGGCGTGACGCCGCCCTCGCCCGGATCGACGAGGCCCTGGCCCGAAGCGAGAGCGATGGCGTCGTCCTGCAGCTCGCCGGCGACGCAGGCATCGGCAAGACCCGACTGGTCGAGGTGCTGACCGAGCGCGCGCTGGGCCTGGGGCGGACGGTCCTGGTGGGGCGGGCGCAGCCGCAGGACGCCGCGCTGCCGCTCGGCCCGCTCCTCGACGCCGTGCGGGGCGACCGCCGTGCCCGGCCGGACGCCGAGCCGCCGGACGACCCGCTGGCCGCGCGGTTCCCGGAGTGGCTGCTCCCGGAGCTCGCCGGCGCCGAGCCGCCGGACCGCGGCGCCCTGTTCGAGTCGGCCACCCGCTACGTGACCTGGCTCGCCCGGGGCGAGGGCCTGGTGCTCGTGCTCGAGGACCTGCACTGGGCGGATCCCTCCACGCACGAGCTCGCCGGCCACCTCGCGCGCACGACCACCGAGGCACCGGTTCTCCTGGTCTTCACCTACCGCCTGGACGAGCCGGGCGCCGACGGCCTCGACCGCATGCGCGCCGCGCTCAGGCGCGCGCGGATCGGCGGCGAGATCCAGCTCGGTCCGCTGAGCCCGGCCGCCGCAGCCGAGCTGCTCGATGGCCTGACCGACGGACGGCTCTCCGGCGAGATGCGCGAACAGGTGGAGGCCCGCGCGGCGGGCAATCCGTTCGTGCTCGAGGAGCTCGCCCGCAACGTCTGCGACGACTGCGTCGAGCCCGCCGGCCCGCTCCCGTGGGCCGTGCGCGACATGCTGCTGCAGCGGGTGCGCCGACTGGACGAGGCCGACCAGGAGCTCGTCCGCTGGGCCGCCATCGTCGGCGACCGGGTCGACCTCGAGCTCCTGCAGGCGAGCGCCGGGCTCGAGCTGGCCGGGCTCGTCGGCGGCGTCGAGCGCCTGCACGGCGCCGGGCTCATCGTGGACGACCCGGAGCGGCCGACCGAGCGCGTCGCCTTCCGGCACTCGCTCACGCGCGAGGCCGTCGTGCACGAGATGCTCGCCGTGGACCGGCGCCTGCGGCACGACCGGGTGCGCGAGGCGGCCGAGGCACTGGTCGCCGCCGGCCATCGGGTGCCGTTCGCCGAGATCGCGGGCCACGCCATCGCCGCCGGCGACCGGCGTGCGGGGTTCGAGTACTCGCGCCGGGCCGCCCATCGCTCCCTCGAGCTCGCCGGGTACGCCGAGGCGGAGCAGCACTACGATCGCGCGCTCGAGCTGTGGGAGCCCTCCCTGGGGCTCGAGGCCTACGCGGAGACGCTGTACGAGTACGGGCGCATGCTGGCCCGCGTCGTCAGCGACACGCGGAGCCTGTCGGTGCTCAGGGAGGCGCGCGCCGCGCTGCTCCGGCTGGGCGACCCGGTGCGCGCAGCGGTGGTGCTGGCCGCCGCGGCCGAGGCCCGCCGGGAGATGGGCGAGGCCGACATCGCGCTCGAGCAGCTCCGCCAGGCGGCGGACGAGCTGGGCGACGAGGGGCCGGCTTGGGCCCGGCTCCCGGTCGCCACCGCCTACGCGAAGGCGCTCATGCTCCGGGGCGAGGCCGGCGAGGCCATCCGGGTCGCGGAGGAGGCGCTCGCGCTGATCCCGGCGGACGCCGGCCGCGAGGCGCTGATGGAGCAGGTCCAGCTCCTGAACACCCTCGGCTCGGCGCTCTGGACGACGGACGCGACCCGCGGGCACGCCGCGGTCGAGGAGAGCCTCCTCATCGCCGAGCGCATCGGCGACCCGGCCGGGGCGTCCCGCGCTTGCGTCAACCTGGCGACGTTCCTCTGGTGGCGGGACGCCGCCTGGGACGAGGCCGAGCGCGCGGTCGCTCGGGGCCTTGCGCTCGCCCGCGAGCACGGCCTGTTCGCGCGCTACGTGTGGCTGCTGGTCTTCGACGCAGAGCTGGCGGGCGAGCGGGGCGACTGGCGAACCGCCGGCCGGACGCTGGAGGATGCCCGGCGCCTGATGGGCCGCCGCGACCCTCAGGCGGAGATCGTGGCGAACCTCGAGAACGCCGAGGCCTGGGTGGAGATCATCCGCGGCCACTTCGACGGGCTGGAGGACCGGCTCGCCGACCTCGTCGTCAGCGCCCAGTCCCTCGACCACCGCGGACTGATCGGCGGCGCGGTGCTCGGAATCGCCATCATCCGGCTGGCACGCGGCGATCACGCCGGGGCGAGGGAGACCTTGGAGGCCCACCTCGACGCGCCGAAGCAGGCGCGCATGGACGACACCTCGCACTGCCTGATGGGCCTCGAGGCGGCGGCGATCGCCGGGGATCCCAACGACGCGGCCGATCTGCTCGGCCGGGAGATCCCGTGGTCGCTGCCCGAGCTCTCGCAGGTCGCCGCCGCGTTCGCCGAGAGCGCGGCCGGGCGCCCCTCCGACCCCGGCGCCTTCGAGCGGGCCGCCCGGCGACTCGACGGCGGGCCGCGCTGGCGTGCGGCGTGCCTGCGGCTCTTCGCGTCGCGCGCGCTCGCCCGCGAGCCGGAGTGCCGCGACGAGGCCGTGCGGCTCGCGCAGGCCGCCGAGGGTGCATTCGCCGCCATGGAGGTGGAGCCCTGGGCGGAGCTCGCCCGGGAGGCGCTCCGCGGGCTCGGCGTG
>DATFWK010000230.1:0-10181 GCA_035259345.1 Miltoncostaeaceae bacterium
GCGCTCGCCCGCCGCAAGCGGGTTCACGGCGCCCATCGCGAGCCGCCGGCGCTCGAGGCCTTCGAGGCGCTCGGCGAGCTCCTCGGCAGATACCGGCTCGCCCGGGTCGCCGGCCGGGGGTGGGCCGGCCTCGTTCGCCCGCTCAAGGGCCACGTGAAGCTCGACGTCGGCGGCGTGCGCCGCTTCCCCCGCTCCGCCGGCCTCGGCCTCGGCGCGCTCGACCGCCGCCATCGCCGCGGCAAGCAATCGCTCCTGCTCCGCGACCAGGCGCCGCCGCTCGGCGAGCGCATCGGCAGCAGCATGGGCCCGGGGCGCCAGCGCTTCGGCGGCGGCGGCGAGCGCCGTAGCGACGCGACGGGGCACCTCGAGGTCCGCCGGCGCGACGTCCCGGCTTGCGACCACGCGGACGACGTCCAGTTCCGCGGCGACCTCGGCCGCCGCAGTGGCGGCAGCAGTGACCCGGGCCCGCGCGGCGGCCAGCTCGGCAGCCGCTCCGGCGTGGCCGGCGGAAGCGGCGGCGGCCGCCTCCCGCGCTTCCGCGGCCTCGGCCTCGAGGCCGGCGAGGGAGGGCCCAACCGCCCTCACGGTGCCGTCCGCGGCCTCGGCCTGGTCGCGCGCCGCACCGAGGCGGCGCTCCAGCTCGGCCCGCTCGACGCGCGCGTGCTCCGCGCGCTGGGCTTCCGCGTCGGCCTCGGCGCGGAGCGCCGCCTGGCGGCGGCCATGTCGCGCGGCCGCCCGCTCGCTAGCCAGCGCGCGCCGGCGCGCCACCTCGAGCGCACGGGTGGCGGCCGCGGCGTCCGCCTCGGCGCGCTCGACGTCGGTGCGCGCATCCCGCGCGGCGGCTGCAGCGTTGGCGTGCAGCGCCCGGCGGGCCCATTGGGCGCGCCCGGCCGAGAGCGTCCCCTGAGCCGGGCGCAGCGCGTGCCCGTCGCGTGTGACGAACACGCCGGGATGCCCGGACGGCACGTCCTCGAGCGAGTCGACGAGCCACGCGTCGGCGAGCAGGCGCTCGAGGTGCGCCGCGGCCTCGTCCGATCGCGCCCGGACGAGCTCGGCGAGCCGCAGCGCCCCGGCCGGTCCGCTCGCGCGCTTGCGCGCCGGCGCGGGCACGATGGCCGCCTCGGCGCCGGACTCGATGAGGGCCCGCCCGTGCCGGAGGTCGCCTGCGATCGGCGCGTCGGCCAGGGCGCCCAGCGCGGCCGCGACGGCCCGCTCGAGCCCCGGCTCGACGTCGAGCGCGTCGCCGAGCACCGGGCCCGGCCCTTCCGACGGTCGCGAGGCGTGGCGCTCGGCCTCGGCGGCGGCCTCGCGCGCGCGCTCCCGGGCGGCGGCCAGCAGCGCCGCGGCGTCGGCCGCCTGGCCGGCGACGGCGGTGTGGCGCGCGACGTCACGGGCGGCGCGGCGCGCGGCGATGTCGGCCCTGCGATCGGCGCGCTCGAGCTCGCCGGCGGCCGGCTGGAGCGCGAGCTCGAGCTGTGCCAGGCGGCCGATCTCGTCCTGCGCGCGGGCGGCCAGCTCGTCCGCGGCCCGCCGCGCGGATGCCGCCTCCTCAAGCGAATGCCGTGCCGACGACAGGGCATCAACCGCGGTGCGGGCACGCGCGACCGCGTCGCGCTCGGCCGACTCGGCCGCGGGGGCCGCCGCCTGAGCCGCGGCCAGCGCCGTCTCGGCGGCGGCGCCCTCCTGCTCGAGCTCGGCGCCCTGCCGGCCCAGCTCAGCGATGCGCCCCGCAGCGCGCTCACGCGCTCCCTGGCGGCGGTCGATGCGGGCGGTGGCCTCCGCGACCCGCTCGGCGGCGAGCTCCGCACGTCCGGCGAGGCGCTCCGACGCGGCGCGCAGCGTCGCTCCGACGAGCTCGGCCTCCTCGGCCGCCGTCCCGGCCGCCTGGCGCCGCTCGCCTGCCGCCGCCCGGGACTCGCGGGCGGCCTCGAGAGCCCGCTGCAGCTCGTCGGCCGCCGCTCGCGCCGCCGAATGACGCTCCCGCGCCTGGCACAGCGCCTCGTCCGCCGCGCGGGCCACGGCCGCACGGGCGGCCTCGCGCATGGCGGTGATCTCGGCCTCGAGCGCATCCGCGCGCTCGGCCGCCCGCGCCTGACGGTCGAGTGCCCGGACCCGCGAAGTGAGCTCAGCGTCGAGATCGCGCGCGCGCTCGAGCCGATCGGCGACACGGGCGAGCTTCTGCTCGGCTCGCCGACGCCGCCGCTTCGCCACGCCGACGCCGGCCGCCTCGTCGATCATGGCCCGGCGCTCGGAGGGGCGACTCACGCAGAGCGCCTCGACCTGGCCCTGGCGGATGATGGCGAGGGAGTCGGGGCCGAGGCCGCGGGCGGCCAGGGCCTCCTGCATGTCGAGCAGCCGGCATCCCGTGCCGTTCACGCGGTAGGCGGCCTCCCCGGCCCTGGCGAGGCGCCGGGAGACGGCCAGCTCGGCCGGGCCCTCGGCCTGGCCGCCGGCCAGCTGCAGGATCACCTCCGCGGTAGCGGCCGGGGGCCGCGCGGGACCGCCCTGGAACAGGACCTCGTGCATGCCGGGCGCGCGCAGGCGCGACGCGCGCTGCTCGCCGAGCGCCCAGACGACGGCCTCGGCGAGGTTGCTCTTGCCCGAGCCGTTCGGCCCCACGATGACGTTGACGCCCTCGCCGAGCTCCAGCGCGATCTCGCTCGCGAAGGACTTGAAGCCGCGGACGACGAGGCGGTGGAGCATCAGCCCGGGTCCCCCTGGAGCGATTCCATGGCGACCTGTGCCGCGGCCTGCTCGGACGCCTGCTTCGAGGAGCCGCTGCCGCGCCCGAGCTCGCGGTCGCCGACCAACGCGCGGGTGGTGAACGTGCGCGCGTGTGGAGGTCCCTCGGTTGCGACGAGCTCGTAGCGCAATTCGACGCGCCGGCGCGCGGCCTCCTCCTGGAGCGCAGTCTTGGGGTCTCGCCGGCCGGGCGTCGCGGTCGCGATCGCCTCCCCGAAGGCGAGGACGACGGCCGGGTCGGTCGCCTCCGCGCCGAGGTCGAGCCAGCACGCGCCGATCAGGGCCTCGACCAGGGCGGCCTGAACGCTCGTCTGCTCGGACATCGCCCGTGCCGGGTCGCGATGCCGCGCCGGGGCCGCCCGGACGAAACGCCCTGGCAGCCCCAGGCTGCGCGCGACCTCCGCGCAGGCCTCGCGGCCGACCACCTGCTGGCGCATCCAGGCGAGGTCGCCCTCGGTCGCCGCCGGGTGATCCGCAAGGAGCCGGGCTGTCACCGCGAGCTGGAGCACGCTGTCGCCGAGCAGCTCCAGCCGCTCGTAGGATTGGTGCCGCGGACCGGCCCAGCTGCGGTGGGTGACCGTCTCCCGCCGCCGTCCCGGATCGAGGCGCTCACGCAGGTCCAGGAGCGACGGTCCCGGCTCGGCGCCTGCCGCGTGGTCGTCAGCTTGCGGCGTGTGCGATGACGTAGTCGACGGCGTCCCCCACCGTCGAGATCTTCTCCGCGTCCTCGTCGGGGATCTTGAGCTTGAAGCGGTCTTCCATCTCCATGATGAGCTCGACGAGGTCGAGCGAGTCGGCGTTCAGGTCCTCCTGGAAGGACGCCTCCTCACGAACCTCGTCGGGCTCGACTCCGAGCTGCTCGACGAGGATCTGCCGGATGTCGTCCACCACCTTGTCTCGCTCCACTCCGCTCCCTTCCGAGCCAGCGCGCTATCGGTGCGGTCACGCTACCAGCGAAGACGGACACCATCACGCGTCCACGGGGACCGCGAGGCCGGCCTCGACCGCCTCGAGCATGCCCTCGCCCACCCCGCGCGCGGCCAGCCGGATCGCGTTCGCGATGCCCCGCCCGTTCGAGTTCCCGTGGGCGATCACGACCAGCCCGCGCACGCCGAGCAGGAACGCCCCACCGGTGGTCTCCTCGTTGAAGCGGTGGCGCAGCTCGCGAAGCAGCGGACGTGCCAGGAGGCCGGCGGCGCGCCCCCGCAGGCTGCGCTCGAACGTCCCCCGGATCTCGCTGAACAGCATCTCCCCCGCGCCCTCGTAGAGCTTGAGGGCCACGTTGCCGGTGAAGCCGTCCGTGACCACCACGTCCACGAGGCCCTTGGGGATGTCGCGGCCCTCGACGTTGCCGACGAAACCCGGCGTCCCGTCCATCGCGGCGAACGCGGCCTGCACCAGCTCGCTGCCCTTGCCGGCCTCCTCGCCGATCGAGAGCAGCCCGACGCGCGGCTCGGGGATGCCCAGCACGTCCGCGGCCATGATGCGGCCCATGAGCGCGAACTGAGGGAGGTACTCCGGGCGGGTATCGGCGTTCGCGCCCACGTCGATCAGCGTCACGGGGCCCCGGGCGCTCGGCACGACCACCGCGATGCCCGGGCGGATGACGCCGGGGATGCGCCGGAGGTGCAGGGTCGCCGCGGCCATCATCGCGCCGGTGTTGCCGGCCGACACGACGGCTCGCGCGCGACCCTCGGCGAGCAGCCGGCAGGCGACCACCAGCGACGACGCCGGCTTGGCGCGCACGGCGCGGGCGCCCTCCTCGTCGGACTTGATCACGTCCGGCGCCTCGACGATCTCGATGAGCTTGCCGCCGCCGTGGCCCTGCGCGTCGAGCTCGCGCCGAAGGGCCTGCGAGTCGCCGGTGAGGATGACGTGGACGCCGGCCTCGGCGGCCTCGAGGGCGCCTCGGACCGGCTCGGCGGGCGCGCGGTCACCGCCCATCCCGTCGAGCGCGACGGTCGGGCTCATGCCCGCCACCGCGCCGCGCCGCGTCGCACTAGTCGCCGACGTCGACGACCGGCCGCCCACGGTAGTAGCCGCACACCACGCAGACGTGGTGCGGCCGGACGGGGCTGCCGCAGCGCGGACAGCGCCCGAGGCGCGCGGCCTCGATGCCGTGCGTGGCGCGACGGGTGTCGCGACGCTGGCGGGAGGTCTTGCGCTTCGGAACGGCCATTTGGCTCCTCGAGATGGACGAGTGGGCCGCGGAAGGGTAGCGGGATCGCGCGCGGCGCGCCAGCGCCGGCGGCGCTAGGTGGGGTCGGTCGACCCCTCCCCGTTCGACCCGCCGAGCCGTGCCGCCAGGTCGGCGAGCGGCGCCCAGCGGGGGTCTCCCGGCACCGGCTCGTGACCGCACGACTCGCCGTCTCGGCGCGCGCCGCAGACCGGGCAGAGGCCCTGGCACTCCTCCCGGCAGACGATCACCGCCGGCAGCTGCTCGACGAGGGCGTCCCTGGCCATGGCGGCGAGGTCGAGGATCTCGCCGTCCAGGTACTCGCAGTCGAGGTCCTCGTCGAACTCCGAGGCCGGGCCGCGGCCGAACGCCGCGAAGTCGCGCGTGTCGACGAGCACCGGCACGCGGGCCTCCTCGAGGCAGCGCCAGCAGGGGCCGACGAGGTCGGCGGCGAGGCGCAGCCGGAAGTGGCGCCCCGAGGCGGACTGGGAGACCTCGATCCAGGCGACGGGCTCGTGCGGGTCGGCCCGGTAGCGCTGGCCGCCGATCATCACGTCCTCGATCGGCACCGGCCGCTCGAGCACGCGCGCGGCGCCGGGGGCGAGATCCAGCGTGCGGAGGTCGATCGCCGCGGACCCGCCGTCGCCGGCAGGGTCGCGGCCGCTCATCCCGGGGTCGAGGAGGAGATCGGCTCGGGGATCGCCTGGCCGGTCGCGTCCGTTGTGCCCCTGCCCTGCAGGCGCTCGCGCCCGCGCTGGACGGCCGCGAGGAACTTGCCGAGGTTCACCTCGAGCGTCGAGAGCACCTCGTCGGCGTAGTCCTCCGCGCCCAGGCGCACCTCGCGCTCGCGGATGCGGGCCTCCTCGAGGATCTGGGCGGCCTCGCGCTCGGCCAGCTTCACGATCTCCTGCTCGCTGGCCTGCTGGGTCGCGGCCTCGCGCGCCTCGGCGCCGATGCGCTCGGACTCGCGCTTGGCCTCGTTGAGCATCTCCTGACGCTCCTTGACGATCCAGCGTGACTGCTTGATCTCCTCGGGGATGACCGCGCGCATCTGGTCCAGCAGCTCGTAGATCGCCTCACGGTCGATCGCGACCTTGTCCGAGAACGGGACCGCGCGCGCGTTGTGCACGAGGTCGTCCAGCTTGTCGATCAGCGCAAGTACGTCCACAAGGCCTCCTCGTCAGCGGCTCCCCGGCGCGCCGAACCGCTGGGCGAGCGCGGCGGCGACGTGCGGCGGGACCCAGCTCTCCACCGGGCCACCCCACGCCGCGATCTCGCGCACGCCGCTCGAGCTCAGAAAGCTGAACTTTGCCGACGCCGGCAGGTACACCGTCTCGATCTCCGGGGCCAGTCGCTTGTTGATCTGCGCCATCTGGAACTCGTGATCGAAGTCCGAGATGGCCCTCATTCCCTTCACGAGCGCGCGGGCGCCACACCGGCGCGCGAACTCCGTAACCAGGGTATTGAAGCCCTCCACCCTGACGTTGTCCAGATGAGCGACGCTCTCGCGGACGAACGCCACCCGGTCTTCGGCCGAGAACATGGGCTCCTTGCGCGTCGAGGCCATGGCCACGCCGACGATCAGCTGGTCGAACAGCACGGCCGCGCGCTCGACGATGTCCAGGTGCCCGAGCGTCACCGGGTCGTACGTCCCGGGGCAGAGCGCCGTCCGCGCGGAGTCGCTCACGGGGCCTCCCCGACGCGCGCGACGGCGATCTGCGTGTCTCCGTAGGTCCGGTCGGTGCGGGTCACGACGTCGAGGTCCTCGAGCTCCACCGGCCCGCCGGCCGCCGACTCGACCACCACGGTCGCAACCGGCGCCAGCACTGGCCTGAGCTCGGTCCCGAGCCCGCCCAGGATTCGGGGCAGGAGGCTATATGGCGGGTCGAGGAGGCACAAACCGAAGCGCCGGCCGGCCCGGGCCTCGGCGCGCAGGGCCACGCGCCAGTCGATGGGGAGCACGCGCACCCGGCGGGGATCGCCCACCATCGCCACGTTCGTGCGGATCGCGGCCACCGCTGCGGGGGAGCGGTCGACGAACGTCGCGCTCGCCGCGCCGCGGGAGAGCGCCTCGATGCCGAGCGCCCCGGAGCCGGCGAACAGGTCGAGCACGTCGAGGCCGTCGACCGGGCCGAGGATGGAGAAGAGCGCCTCGCGGACACGGTCGGCCGTGGGACGGGTGCGCCCACCCTTCGGGGCGACGAGGCGCCGCCCGCCGAGCTCCCCCGCGATCACGCGCATGCGCCCCCCCGCCGGCTGCCGCTCAGGCCTCGAGGAGGCGCGGGAGGTCGGCGAAGCGCTCGCGCACCGCCCGCCGCAGGAGCGCGTGCTCCGGCCGCTCGAGGCGCGGGTCGTCGCGCAGCGTCCGCCGCGCGATCTGGCGTGCCTCGGCCAGCTCGCGGCGGTCGCGGGAGAGGCGCGCGTGGCGGAGGTCCGTGGGCCCGGCCTGCCGAACCCCCATGATGCTGCCCTCGCCCCGGATCTCGAGGTCCAGCTCGGCCAGGCGGAATCCGTCGTCCGTCTGGACGAGCGCCTCCAGGCGGCGGACGCCCTCGTCCGTCGCCGGCTCCGCGAAGAGCAGGCAGCGTCCCGGGTGCCCGCCCCGGCCCACCCGCCCGCGCAGCTGGTGGAGCTGGGCGAGCCCGAAGCGGTCGGCGTCCTCGATCACGATCACCGTGGCGTTCGGCACGTCGATGCCCACCTCGACCACGGTCGTCGCCACGAGCAGGGCCGTGTCGCCGCGCGCAAAGGCCGCCATCGCGGCCCGCTTCTCGTCCGGCCGCTGCGCCCCGTGCGCCAGGCCGACCGCGAAGCCGGAGAACGGGCCGGCGGCGAGCCGCTCCGCCTCGGCCGTCGCCGCGCGCGCCTCGGCGTCCTCGCCCTCCTCGACCAGCGGGCAGATGACGTACCCCTGCCGGCCGGCGCGCAGCTCCCGCCGGACCTCCTCGTAGGCCTGCTCGCGCTCGCCCTCGCGCACCCACCTGGTCGCCACCGGCTCGCGGCCGGGCGGGCGGCCGCGGATCGTCGAGACGCGGAGGTCGCCGTAGGCCGTCAGCGCGAGCGTGCGCGGGATCGGGGTCGCGGTCATGTACAGGAGGTGGGCGGCGTCGCCGGCGCCCTCCTCGCCGGTGCGGTCGGCAAGCGCCTGGCGCTGATCGACGCCGAAGCGGTGCTGCTCGTCCACCACGACCAAGCCGAGCTCGGCGAACGCGCCGCGCTCGCTGAGGAGGGCCTGGGTGCCCACCGCCACCGGCGCCGTGCCGGTGCGAAGCGCCAGCCGGCGGCGCTCGCGCTCGGCGGGCGGCACGCGCCCGGTGACGAGCACAGGATGGATCCCGGCCGGCTCGAGCAGCGCGTCGAGCGTCACCAGGTGCTGCTCGGCCAGGGTCTCGGTCGGGACGAGCAGCGCCGCCTGGGCTCCCGCGTCGACGGCCTGGCAGATCGCGAGCGCCGCCACGACGGTCTTGCCGGAGCCGACCTCGCCCTGCAGCAGCCGGCGCATCGGGCTCGGGCGCGCGAGGTCTCGGGCGATCTCGCCGGTGACGCGCCGCTGCTCGCCCGTGAGCTCGAACGAGAGCGCCTCGAGCAGCCGGCCCACCGACGGGCTCGAGCGACCGAGTGGGCGCGCGCGGCGCGTGAGGGTCTCGGCGCGCCGCACGGCGCCGAGCCCGAGCTGCAGCACGACGAGCTCCTCGAGCACCAGGCGCCTGCGGCCCCGGCGGGCCTCGATCAGCGTGCGCGGGAAGTGGACGGCGGTGAGGGCGTCCCCGGCGCCGGGCAGCGCGAGCCGGGCCCGCATCCACGCGGGGAGCGGCTCCACGGCCGCGCGGGCGTCCGGGCGGGCGAGGTCGACGAGCTCGCGCAGGCGCTTGGCGGAGAGCGCCTCGCTCGCCGGGTAGACCGGCACGAGCCCCTCGGTGTGGAGCCCCTCCGACCCGGCGCCGCCGACGACCTCGTGGGCGCGCACCACGAATCGCGGCGGCGTGCCGGGCTCGAGCTTGCCCCGCAGGAGCAGCTCGGCGCCGGGCTCGAGCGTCCGGGCCAGGTACTCCTGGTTGAACCACGTCGCCACCGCCGCCCCGGTCGGGTCAGAGATCCGCGCCTCGACGATACGCAGGCGACGGCGGCGCGTGGGCCGCACGGCGATGCGGTCGAGGCGCACCCGCACGGTGGCCTCCTCGCCGGCCGCCACGTCCCGCAGCCGGCGCGCCTCGTCGTAGGCCAGGTAGCGCACCGGCAGGTGCTCGAGCAGGTCGCCCACGCGGCGCAGGCCCATCGACGCGGCGCGCTCCGCCGTGGCCCGGCCGACGCCCGGGAGCGTCGTGAGCGCCGCGGCCCAGCGCTCCGGGCCCGGCGTGCGCGGCGCGGGCGTGCGCTCCCACGCGGCCGCTCGCGCGGCGGCGAAGGGCGGCGGCGGGCCCGCCGCCAGCGTCGGTTGCGGCTGGCGCGTCATCGGCGGCATAATCCGAGGCCGTTCGCGGCCGTCCGGCCGTCATCGTGACAGCGACGGAGGATGACGCGTCCCATGTCAAGGATCTGCAGCGTCTGCGGCAAGTCCCCGAAGTTCGGCAACAACCGCAGCCACTCGATGCGGGCCACGCCGCGCCGCTTCAACCCCAACGTGCAGAAGGTGCGCGTGCTGAAGGGCGCCACGCCGGTCAGCGTCTACGTCTGCACCCGCTGCCTGAAGGCCGGCAAGGTCCTCAAGGCGCCCTGAACCCGGTCGGGCGGGCCGGCGCGCTCGCCGTGGCCAGGAGGTTCACCATCGCGACGGCGGCATCGGCCGCCTCCTGCCCCTTGTTCCCCACGTCGCCGCCGGCGCGCGCCTCGGCCTGCGCGAGCGTGTCGCAGGTGAGGATCCCGAAGGCGCACGGGACGCCGGTCGCAAGGCCCACGCGCAGGAGGCCGGACGCCGCCGCGTCACAGACGTAGTCGAAGTGCGGCGTCTCCCCCCGGATGACCGCGCCGAGGGCGAGGATCGCCGCGTAGCGGCCGGTGCGGGCGAGGGCCTGAGCGGCGAGCGGCGCCTCGAACGCGCCGGGCACCCAGTGCTCGTCGAGCGCCCCCTCCGGCAGGCCCGAGGCGGCGAGTCGGGCCCGGGCGCCCTCCAGCAGGCGCTCGGCGATCGCGCGGTGGAAGCCCGCGACCACGGCGCACATGCGCACCGAGGGGTCCGCAAGCGGGGTCGGCGGCGGCGGGTCGCCGCGGGCCATCAGCGCGCCGGGGCGTCCGGCTCGTCCTCCTCCTCGGAGCCGAACTCGAA